>NZ_BBPW01000472.1:0-553 GCF_001028545.1 Treponema endosymbiont of Eucomonympha sp.
CAATAATCGAAGCCATTTGAAATGTTGGAGACACCGCTACGATATAAGGGGCGTAGACCAGGGCGGGTACCGAGGCAACCACGTTTATAACCGGCGATGTGGCTTCCCGGGGCCGCTGATACCAGCCGACAAATAAACCCAGAATGACTCCAAAACCCATGCCGATACTCACGCTGACTAAAATGAGATACATGGAGTGAAAGAATCCTGCAATCATCCGGGGATAATCCTGAATAAAGATATAGAATACATTCTGGGGAGGCGGAAACAAGGTGTAGTGCAGTACCTTAAAAATCTTTGAGCCCAAATCCCAGAGCAGAAAAACGCTGAAAATAATACTGTACAGGTCAACAACGTTGATAAGTTTTTTTCTGCCTATATTAGAATTGATAATGAACGCGGCTTCAAACCAAAGCAATACCGCATGATATGCCCACGGTGGATCCAAATGAAACTCCGTGTGACCAAAAGCCATGCCTGCGGCTGCCGCAAACAGAATGTTGGATAAATTGAGTATCTTATTGCTTGCAGATTTCTTTTGACTCATATTACC
>NZ_BBPW01000473.1:0-552 GCF_001028545.1 Treponema endosymbiont of Eucomonympha sp.
GATTATCAAACTGGTAACGGTAGAGAGCATCGTCCCCATAGCCGTAAAACCAACTATCGGCGTTCATATCAGCGAACTGGAAAAAAACGAAAAAGGCGTTCGCAAAATAGAGTTTGCTGCGGCGGGGGAAAGTCCCGCCGGAATCGAGTTTTATAGCTGGGACTTTGCTTATGACGCGGAAAAAGGGTTTAAGCCGGAAGTGTTTATCGACAAAGAAGGCAAACAAATCTATTCGTGCAAGGCGGGGCTTTACCATATCGCCGTTAAAGTTGTAGACAATGACGGGCTTGAAAACATTGAAACCATAAAATTAAAAATAAACGGCAAAATAGAACGGGAATAATAAGAAGCATGAGCGGATTTGAAATTGTCTATGACGCCGCGCCCGATATTGTCGGAGCGTTTTACCTGAACCGGCGCGCCGTCGGCGGCTTTTCCGTCAAGCCCCATGTCTCCCCGCTGTTTCGCGTTGGGCGTGCCGCCGAACTGCCGCACAATCCACGCTTCAAACGCGAAGGCGTCTTTATAGCGGAGGGTGTCATAATCGTATTT
>NZ_BBPW01000474.1:0-551 GCF_001028545.1 Treponema endosymbiont of Eucomonympha sp.
AGTCCACCCTTCCTAGCCTAACGAGGGGCGCTCGGAATCGGGCGGAAGACGCTGCACCGGAAGCTGGCGGAATACGGCGTTACCCCTGCGGGCAACGACAGAGTTCCTTGAGGGAACTGTCGCAACGCCAGAGGCGTTGCTTACCGAGTTTGCTTCGCAAACTCGCGGCATAGAGGCTTCCCGCCTATGAGCGAAGGCATACAAGGCAGGAAGCCGACCCCTGCACGTCCAGCACAGAGACTCCTGCAAGCGGTAGTGTCGATCCCCTGCAAGGGCGTGCATGAGACACCTGCACGGGCGGGTGTCGGTTTCACACTCGAACAGAACAGTGCCTCTGTCCTGCCCTAGACAGCGTCTCTGTTCTACTCTAGGTAGTGTCTCTGTCCTGCCCTAGACAGAGCCTCTGTTCCGCTCTAGACAGAGCCTCTGTTCCGCTCTAGGTAGTGTCTCTGTTCTGTTCTAGACAGAGCCTCTCTGCCGCCCATATCGCTGTCTCTGTTAAGGGCATATCAGAACCTCTGATATGGGCGTATGAGCGCGGCGCGGCTTTA
>NZ_BBPW01000475.1:0-550 GCF_001028545.1 Treponema endosymbiont of Eucomonympha sp.
TCAGGACATTAGCCGCACAAAAGGGGGCTGAACAGCAAATTACACTTGGTAGTTGACGAGTACGGGATACCGGCAAGCGGCATTGTGACAAGCGGTACTGTCGCGGACTGCAGCCAAGCGCCTCTCCTTATGGAGGATTTGGAAGCGGAAGCGTTCCTTGCGGACAAAGCGTATGACACGAACGAACTGCTCGATATGCTTAAGGAAGCGGATATAGCAGCAGTCATCCCTCCGGTTAAAAGCCGGAAAGAGCAAAGAGCGTACAGTCATGAACTGTATCGGGCACGGCACGTCATTGAAAACGTCTTCCGTGCCCTCAAGCGCCGGCGGGGAATTGCTACGCGCTATGCAAAGCTCACCGCTTCCTTCATAGCCGCTATTCATGTCAGGTGTTTATTCCTCTATCTTCCAGTCCACACTACCTAGGCTAGGCAGTGTGGACTGGATAAAGGGAAAGAGGTAAAAAAGGAGCATGAAAAGAAAAGAAGGCATACACCGGCACGATATAAGCGACGAGGCGTGGGAACAGATAAAAGACCTGCTGCCCGGA
>NZ_BBPW01000476.1:0-550 GCF_001028545.1 Treponema endosymbiont of Eucomonympha sp.
CAGCGCTTGGGTATAATCCGCAAGCGCCCGGTCGAGGTCGCCCTTGTTGTGATAGGCACGTCCGCGATCCGTGTAGGCGTCCGCGTCATTCGGGTCGAGCTTCAGCGCATGGGTTAAATCCGCGACCGCACGGTCGTAGTCGCCTTTGTCGAGATAGGCAATGCCACGAACGGCGTAGGCGTCCGCGTCATTCGGGTCGAGCTTCAGCCATGGGTTAAATCCGCGACCGCACCGTCGTAGTCGCCTTTGATAACATAGGCACCGCCGCGTCTACTGTAGACTAACACAAGCAGCCTTTTTGTGTCCGCGTCATTCGGGTCGAGTTTGATTGCTTGGGTATAATCCGCGATAGCCCGGTCGTAGTCGCCTTTGCTGCGATAGGCATCGCCGCGCCACTTGTAGGCTGACGCGTCATTCGGGTCGAGCTTCAGCGCGTCCGTAAAGCATTCTATCGCGGTGTCGAAGTCTTCCCGTCCAGCAAAGAGAACGCCTTCCTTAATAAATGCATCCGCGTCTGTGTGTTCCGTACTCATCATATACCTCCGGCATT
>NZ_BBPW01000477.1:0-548 GCF_001028545.1 Treponema endosymbiont of Eucomonympha sp.
GGTGAAAGGGCTTTCGTTTGCGCCTTTTCTTGACCTGTTCTATTCCGGTTTTGCGCCCAAAACATATCAGAATGTCGGCGCGCACGTAACGGTTTACGCTCCGTACCTGCTCACACGCGCGACGCTGTTCCCCGCGCACGACGAATTCCTGCGGGGGTACGCGAGAGCCACGCTGTTTTCAACCGAGATACAGAAGGGCATTCCTTATGTAACGCTTTTCGTGCGGCGCGTTTCGGTGCTGCTCGCGTATGAGCGGCTGTACAAGCGGGAAAATGATTCGTGGGACATATTCAAACCGGCCGGCTGCTTCGGCTCGCTTGGCGCGGCGCCCAACGAGGAGACGCTCACTCTTTCCGCCGTTCCCTCGCTGGGAATCAACACCGGGGCGTTCACCTACGCCGCGTTCGATATTTATTTCGATTTTATGCTGCATATCCGCCCGAAATCCCCGCTGTTCGGCTTCGGGCTCACGGGAAAAATCAGCCTGTAAGCGCCTTACCCGCGCGTAATACGGGGAACGACCGGGTTTTACGTTCGGCGAAGCCGAA
>NZ_BBPW01000478.1:0-548 GCF_001028545.1 Treponema endosymbiont of Eucomonympha sp.
TATGCGCGTCATTCCGCCCGATAAAAGTCCACCACCGAGCGTCCGTATTTGCGCCGGTCGGTGAGCGCCAACCTTCCGATGACGTCCGGCAGCGGCTTCTCCGAGGGGCGGTGGATAAGCGCCGTGCCGCCGACGTTCAGCAGGCGGCGGTCAGAAACGGTCTGGATAAGCTCGCGGTGAAAACCATATAAAAACGGCGGATCAAAAAAGATAAGGTCGAACGCGGTCTTGCACCGCTTGAGAAACAGTTCCGCCGCCACGAAGTGGCACTGAATGCGCCCCGCCGAGGTCCGTCCGGCAAGCGCGGCGTTCTTCAGCACCGTGTTGATTTTGACGCGGTCGTTTTCGACCAGTTCGACGCGGGCGGCTCCCCGAGACGCTGCTTCCAGCGCGATAATGCCAGAGCCGCTGAATGCGTCCAAAAACGCCTTATCCGAAAGGTCGCCCAAAATTGCAAACACCGCTTCCCGCACTTTGTCCATAGCAGGGCGGATAACGCCGTCAGGGCACCGCACGGTGCGCCCCCTCAGGCAGCCGCCATTTATCCG
>NZ_BBPW01000479.1:0-550 GCF_001028545.1 Treponema endosymbiont of Eucomonympha sp.
GTAATGCAGCACAGCGAGTTTCCGGGCATACCCTTTATAGACCTAAAGCCTTTCCGTGCCATAAACGCGGCGAGCCCGTCGAGAATCGCCGCGGGCGAATGCAGGTCGGCGAATATGCCCGTGCCGATTTGCACGGCGGACGCGCCCGCCATGATGAACTCCGCCACGTCCTCCCACCGGCTGATTCCGCCGAGTGCGACGAGGGGGATTCGCGCGTGTTTAGGAAGTCGCCTCATTGAAAGCGCCGTGTCGTATACTATGCGGAGCGCAAGCGGCTTTATCGCCGGACCGGAAAGCCCCGCGCGGACGTTCTGGAACACGGGACGGCAGGATTCGATATCGAGCGCCGTGCCCAGAAACGTGTTCGTCAAGCTGAGCGCGTCCGCGCCCGCTTCCCGCACCGCGTGCGCTACAGCTACGACGTCGGGCGCATTCGGCGACAGCTTGACCATGAGTGGCTTGCGGGTCGCTTCCCGCACCGCGCGCGTTACCGCCGCCGCCGCGTCGGGGTCAAGTCCGAATGCCATTCCGCCCGCCTCGACGTTCGGGC
>NZ_BBPW01000480.1:0-546 GCF_001028545.1 Treponema endosymbiont of Eucomonympha sp.
GGAATTGCTGCGCACTATGCAAAGCTCACCGCTTCCTTCATCGCCGCCATTCATGTCAGGTGTTTATTCCTCTACCTTCCAGTCCACACTACCTAGACAGAGCCTCTCTCCCGCCTAGAACAGTGTCTCTCTCCCGCGTGCGCGTCATGACGCCGTCTTGAAAATCCGCGCCGCCCGTGCTACAGTCCCCGCCGTGAAAACAATGCCGGACACGCCGCCGCCTTTTTTCCCGCGCATGACGGGAGGCTGCCGGCGTGGCTAAATACAAACCCTTCGACCGCGTCCCGCTGGAGCGCCGCGCGTGGCCGGACAGAAGCGTCGAGAAAGCGCCCGTCTGGTGCTCGGTCGACCTGCGCGACGGCAATCAGGCGCTCGCCGTGCCGATGAACGTGGAGCGGAAGCTGGCGTTCTTCGATCTGCTGGTCAAAATCGGCTTCAAGCAGATAGAGGTCGGCTTTCCGAGCGCGTCGCAGACGGAGTTCGACTTTCTCCGGCGGCTTATCGACGAGGGGCGGATCCCCGGCGACGTAACGATTCAGGTGCTCT
>NZ_BBPW01000481.1:0-545 GCF_001028545.1 Treponema endosymbiont of Eucomonympha sp.
ATTACCGCTGTCGATTTGCACATAACAACCAGCGACAATAAACTGTATGCCGACGGAACGCGGATTAATGCAGAGGCTGACCCAAAATTCGTAGCGCTTTCGCTGTCAAAAAAAACTATGCGCGGCGAAAAATATTTGTTGACTGGTGTGGTAAGCGACGCCGTGGGTAACTCGCTGTCGTTCAGCCTTGCGTTTTCCGGCTACAATGACGAAGTGCCGCGTCTGGTGCTGTCGGAAGTGCGGAGCGAATACAGCAAGCCCAAGTGTGAATTCATCGAACTGTACGCCGTCACAGGCGGAAATCTCTCGGGCATTACCCTATATAGCGCGTATGACGGAATTGACTGTCTCTACGAATTCCCCGCTTGCGCAGTCGCGGCGGGGGAATACATAGTCGTTCACTATCGAAAAATTGAAGACGGGGCGCTAGGTAGTGTGGACTGGAAGGTGGGCGTAAAGGAAAAACACCTGATATAAATAGCAAAGATGAAGGAAACGGTAAGTTTTGCGTAGCGTGTGGCGATTCCCCGCCAGTGCTTGAGGGC
>NZ_BBPW01000482.1:0-545 GCF_001028545.1 Treponema endosymbiont of Eucomonympha sp.
CCGCGAAGAACGGCGCGCCGACGAGCGCGGTTATCGCGCCGACCGGCAGTTCCGACGGCGATACGACGGTGCGCGCGGCGACGTCGCTCGCCGCCAGCAAACAGCCGCCGAAGAGGAATGACATAGGGACGACAGCGCGGTGGGTCGAACCGACGAGCTTCCGCGCGGCATGAGGCGAAATCAAATCGACGAAGCCGACCGCGCCGCTCAGCGCGACCGCGCCGCCGCTCAGCACCGTGCCGTATAGGAACAGCAGCTTTTTGACCCGTTCCGTCTCTACGCCGGCTGATTTCGCCTGTTCCTCGCCGAAGGTCAGTATGTCCATTTCTTTCGCGTACCGCATGACGCCGAACATGCCGACGGCGCAGAACGGCAGAAGCAGACGGACGTGCGCCCAGCCCTTCAGCGAGAAGCTGCCCATTTGCCAGACGAGCAGGCTCTTCAGTTCCTCGCGGAAGAGCGCGAGCAGCGTGGTCAGCGCGGCGTTGACGAACAGCGAAAACACCATGCCGAATAGGATGACCGTGTTGTTCGACAGCGCGGGG
>NZ_BBPW01000483.1:0-544 GCF_001028545.1 Treponema endosymbiont of Eucomonympha sp.
AGGATAGATAAAGAACAAAAGACCGCGCGAGTTGGTTAAGGCGATGATGGACGGCATCGAAGCCAAGAGGGCAGCATTAGGGATATAGCTGGTGAAAATCGCTATCACCGGAAAAGGCGGAGTTGGAAAAACGACACTTGCCGCCGTGCTTGCAAGAATGTATGCCTCCGAAGGGCGAAAAGTGCTTGCCGTTGACGTAGACCCGGATGCAAACCTCGGTCTTGCGCTGGGGTTTAGCGAAGCGGAAGTCAGCGCGATTACGCCGATCGCTAAAATGGAGGAACTGATTGCCGAACGCACCGGAACGACTGAAGACAGTCAGGGGAAGTTTTTTAAAATCAACCCTAAGGTTGACGATATTCCTGATCGATTTGCAAAAGAACGGAACGGCGTAAAATTGCTCGTTATGGGTACGGTAGAAACCGGCGGTAGCGGTTGTATCTGCCCAGAACATGTCGTAGTCAAACGGTTGATTTCGCATTTGGTGATAGCGCGTGATGACGTAGTCATTATGGATATGGAAGCGGGGCTTGAGCATCTGGGG
>NZ_BBPW01000484.1:0-544 GCF_001028545.1 Treponema endosymbiont of Eucomonympha sp.
AGAACGTGTGGAACTTGGCGACCAGGAAGCTCTTGCCGAGCGTCGCTTTTGACGGCAGGAACAAGACCTTGTCGCCCTCGTGCTGCGCCGCGTCATTGTGGACAAAATTATTGTCGTCCGCGCTTGTCAAAAAGGAATACTTCGCGCTTACGGGGAGCATTTCAAATGGCAAAAATTCAGTACCTTCGTCTTTTACCTTGCCGAACGGTACGTTCTGCGGAGCAATTGATATAAACAGACAGACAAAACCTGCCGTAACACACTATTCGGTAGAGAAATCTGCTCTATCAGTCACTGCCAAAGCGGTGTTCAACATGGTACGCCTGATGTTAGGAACCGGACGCATGCACCAAATCCGCATTCACTTAGCGCAATCAGGAAATCCGGTGCTTGCCGACGATAAGTACGGGGATTTTTTACTCAACAAAGAGGTAAAGCATACATTCAGTGTCCGCAAATTACAGCTTGCCGCCGTCCGCCTGACAGTGCCGCTTAACGGAAACGAGCGGGTTTTTGAAATCCCTTTGCCAAAGCATATTGCAGA
>NZ_BBPW01000485.1:0-544 GCF_001028545.1 Treponema endosymbiont of Eucomonympha sp.
GCCGCCCCATTCGGTAACGCCGTCCCACGAGCCGAGCAAGCGCGTTGTTTTGAGCGACCGGCTGTCCTGCGCATAGAGGCTCATCCTGCGTCCTTTATCCCCGGCGCTGTATGCCAGCCGTTCACTATTTTTTAGCGGCTCAAACGTGGAAACTATGCGCTGCGCTCCGGCGGCGCCGATTATGCGGAACAGGAGCAGCAGCGCTAAAGCGCAGGTTTTGCTGTGCATATTATAGCCGCGCTATGTTACGGTCAATTATCCGCCAGTACCTTCAACAACCTGAATGATACCCGCCTCCACAGCTATTATATAGGGATACAAGTCAATTACACCGGGGATGCCTCTGATACTCATTGGGTAGGCGCAAGCGACATAGTACCACGCGCAGGGAAGGAATACTACCGAATATCCAAGACATCCAAATGCGATAATATTTTAGGAACCACTTCCTCTAATAATCGGGGCGGGATGGGCTGGGAAATTGATCCCTACGACAAGAGCGTGCTGGTTCCGGTAGAATGCGTAAGCGCTTATCGCGTATTTA
>NZ_BBPW01000486.1:0-541 GCF_001028545.1 Treponema endosymbiont of Eucomonympha sp.
GCTGTGGCATATTGTGCTGCCTCTGAACGGTGATTTCTATCGTCCGAGACTCCAGCTTGCCCTCGCGGAGCATTGTGCGGAACTTTTCGCGGGTTGATTTCGTTTCAGCGCTTGAATCTGCCAGCGCTTCGGTTTTGCCTGTATCTCCGGCAGAAGCATGTTCGCTGTTATTCTCCGCCGACGCATTTTTTCCGTTTGACGATATGACGGGTAACGGCGGCGCTGCTTTTTTGTGTTTTTTGTTTTTTTCGCTTCCGGGGAGTAAAATGTTGAGCAATTCGTTCTCTACGCGGATCTCCGCGGTCTTCCGCAGCCCCTCTTTCATCTCGGTCTTGACCATATTGAACGCAATCGCCGCAAGATCGCGCACCATTGATTCCACGTCGCGCCCTACATAGCCGACTTCGGTGTATTTTGTCGCCTCTATCTTCAGAAACGGCGCATTGCAGAGCTTGGCAAGCCGTCTGGCGATTTCGGTCTTGCCTACGCCCGTAGGACCAATCATCAGAATATTTTTAGGCGCAATCTCGTCTAGAATGTC
>NZ_BBPW01000487.1:0-542 GCF_001028545.1 Treponema endosymbiont of Eucomonympha sp.
TTTCACCACGGGTGAAAAAGCCCACAAGCTATACGGCAAATTGTGCAGAAAACAGACGGGGATAGACGCGATACCCTTGCCGTCAACGAGTCCCGCAAATCAGCGTATTTCGCTGAATGAACTAATTAATGCATACATGGTATTGCGGACGGGCACACAAATTACATAATGCAAGTCCCTTCCAAAACCAAGACTTTCTAAAAGGGACTTGCATTAGTGTCAAACATAAATTGCGGATATCAGAAATAAACGCATGGCATTCATGAGTTAAGCTTTTGCCGTGCCTGCTTTCTCCTGTACCAATATCGACGGGCGACGCACAGGCTTCAGCAGAGCAATTGTTTTTTTAATCGACAAAATCAACCCGACCCGGTTCAAGGGAGTGCGCTTCTTTTGTGCCTGCAGGTACGCCCAGCGCGATAGCTACGGCATAGGTGTAGCCGTCGGGAAACTTGAGCAGCTTGTTCAGGCGGTTGCCGTTCGGTCCGGCAAAAGCTGCTTCGGGCATGCCCAAAATGACGCTCCCCAGCCCGGTGGAATGC
>NZ_BBPW01000488.1:0-541 GCF_001028545.1 Treponema endosymbiont of Eucomonympha sp.
CTGATTCACCGCTTTAATCTCGCGGTCGGTCTCTTTCTGCCGCTGGGCAATATTTTTTATCATGCGGTCGGTTTCTTTTTGCTGCTGGGCATTCTCTTGAAGCGTTGCCCAAAGCTGCTCAAAGGTCATTTCCGGCACCGGATTCTGCGTGCGGTCGTTCATGGCGTACCTTCTGCCGTAAGCATACCGCAAACTTAGCGGGGAAGGCAACGGCGTTCCCCGTAGGGAACGTCCGAGTTCTCTGAAAGAACTCGGCACATAGGGCGGGCTTACCGAGCGGGAGAGAAAGGGAGCGGGCAAAGCCCGTTCCCTTTCTCTCCCGCTCGGCAGACTGATAGAGTGGAAACCGCCGCAAAGCCCGCTCGGTAGCCCCGTGCACGGAGAAGCCGCCCGCAACTAATCCCGCTCGGCAGGCAACTGGGCGCGAATGCCCCCTCCGCCTATCTATACGCCCGCACCTGTGCTATACTCGTGCCGATGATACAGGCGCGGGAGAGGCGGACGTATGTTCGCCCACTCTTGCGCCGGGGAAGAGTAATAC
>NZ_BBPW01000489.1:0-542 GCF_001028545.1 Treponema endosymbiont of Eucomonympha sp.
AAATGTGCTGGAGTGAAAGACTGATGGTATGGACCTAAAAAGGAAGCGGTGAGCTTTGCGTAGCGTGTGGCAATTCCCCGCCAGCGCTTGAGGGCGCGGAAGACGTTTTCAATGACGTGCCGCGCCCGATACAGCTCATGACTGCAAGCTCTCTGCTCTTTCCGGCTTTTAACCGGAGGGATGACGGCTGCCATATCCGCTTCCTTAAGCATGCCGAGCAGTCCGTTCGCGTCATACGCCTTGTCCGCGAGGAACGCTTCCAAATCCTCCATAAGGAGAGGCGCTTGGCTGTAGTCCGCGACAGTACCGCTTTTCACAGCGCCGCCTGCCGGTATCCCGTACTCGTCAACTGCCAAGTGTAATTTGCTGTTCAGCCCCCTTTTTGTGCGGCTGATATCCTGACTGCCGCCTTGTGCCCCGCATGCGTCCGCGTGTGCCTTGATACGTCGAATCTATCATACGGATATCCCCGGCAGGCTCGCCTATTGCGGCGTCCGCCAGCATTTTTCCTATTCCCTTATCCCGCCGGCGGCAAAACCGCT
>NZ_BBPW01000490.1:0-542 GCF_001028545.1 Treponema endosymbiont of Eucomonympha sp.
TCGACGACGCCGCGCAGGGAAGCAGTGAAAAATTCGAGCGCCTTGCGCAGAACTTTCAGCAGATAACGGCGGTCAGGGAGGCGAGCGCGGCAAACCTGAAGCGCTTCGCAAAAGACAACGTGCCGATATACGACGCGCTCTCAAAAGCGCTCGGCGTGTCGAAAGACAAGCTGAAAGACATGGTATCGGCGTGGCGGAAATATCAAAAGCGTTCGAGGAGCTCACCAAAGAAGGCGGCGCGTTTTTCAACGGGCACACCGTGCTGGCGAACACGTTTGCCGGGGAAGTGGACGAAGCCGAAAAAGCGGTAACGCGCCTTAAAGCGGCGTTCGGTGAGACGATAATCGGCGACCTTGCGAAGAAGGCGTTTGAAGCGCTCGGCGGCGCGGCAAATTACGTGGCTTCGTCCATTGAACGCGCAACAAAGGCGGAGAGGGCGCGAAAAGCCGGCGGCGGCACCCCAGAACAGCAAGAGCTTCTTGCGAGAGAGCGATTGTTAGTTGTAAGCGACAATCTGAAAACGCTGTGGACTGATTACTACC
>NZ_BBPW01000491.1:0-539 GCF_001028545.1 Treponema endosymbiont of Eucomonympha sp.
CACCTCCGCGCCGCGGAAGCGATAAATCGACTGGTCGGCGTCGCCGACGGCGCACACATACGTCTCGTCGCCCGCAAGCTGCCGCAGCAGTTTGAACTGCGCTACGTTGGCGTCCTGATACTCGTCCACCATGACGGCGCGGAATTGGCGGCGCAGGCGGTCGCGGACGGCGTCGTTTTCGGCGAGGAGCGTTACCGGCAGCATGATTAAGTCGCCGAAGTCAACGTTGCCGCTCTCGCGGAGGCGCGTCTGGTAGGCGCGGTATATGGCGGGAAACTCCGGCGCATACTCGTTGGTTTTGCAGGCAAGCTCCGGCGAGTCGGGCGCGAGGCAGTAGTCTTTGGCGAGCGCGATTTTATGCGCGTAACGGGTGGCTTCCAGCCGCGTAAGCTCCGGGCGCGCGTGCGAAAGGAGCTTAGTCGAGTCATCGTCGTCGTACACGGTGAAGCGGGGCGACACGCCGGCGGTTTCGGGATAGCGGCGGAGCAGCCACGCGCCGAACGAGTGGAACGTCTTGATATAGGAAGCGGACGCGCGCG
>NZ_BBPW01000492.1:0-537 GCF_001028545.1 Treponema endosymbiont of Eucomonympha sp.
CTCGGAAGCAGTTCAATATCAAAGGCGGAATAAAGGAATTTTTGCTCTTCTTCAACGTCTAAATCCCGGTCGTCTAGGATACTCATTCGTTATCCCCCTGCTGCTTCAGTTTGGGCGGATGCGGGAGCGAATCGAGGTATTCGTAGACGGCGGCGTCAATGTCGTCTCCCGGGTCGATTAGGTAGCCGGCAAGGCTCCACCACGGGACGCGCATTATTGACAGAATACGAATGCAGTCGATTTTGAGCCTTTTTAATTTTGCAAAGATTTCGTCGTATGAGAGGTGCAAGAGACCTGCGCACTCGTCGGACGCATAGAAAACTTTGCGCCAAAACGCGCACTCCGGATTATTTGGCGGGTGAGCGCCGCGCCTGGTTCTGTCCGTATGTCTGCTATTTCTATATAATACAAAGATTTTGACGCTATGCCACGCCTGTATGCCGAGTTCTTTCAGAGAACTCGGACGTTCGGCTACCGCCGAACGCCTATGCCGCACCTGTATATTGCGAGTGTGCGAAGCAAACTCGCAACAAACCG
>NZ_BBPW01000493.1:0-535 GCF_001028545.1 Treponema endosymbiont of Eucomonympha sp.
TGCTGAACGAAATGGGCGCGGACATTAGCGGCATAGGCAGCAACGTTCTCCGAATCAACGGCGCGGCGGAACTGCACGGCGCGGACTTTGCCGTCGGCACCGACTATATGGAAATCGGCTCGTTCATCGGGCTTGCGGCGGCGACTCGCGGCTCAGTAACGATTTTCGGCGCAAACCCGCGGGATATGCGCCCGATACAGACGGCGTTCAGGAAGCTCGGAATCCGCTGGAGCATGAACGGGACGACGCTCACCGTGCCCGCGGAGCAAGAACTGAAGGTGAACAGCGACCGGGGCGGCATGATTCCTAAAATCGACGACGCGCCCTGGCCCGGCTTCCCGCCCGACCTGACGAGCATCATGACCGTGGTGGCGACGCAGGTCGACGGCACCGTGCTGATTCACGAAAAAATGTTTGAGTCCCGCATGTTCTTCGTCGACCGGCTCATCGGCATGGGCGCGCGCGTTACGCTCTGCGACCCGCACCGCGCCGGCGGGTCCGGCCCCTGCGTGCTGCCCGGCGACTACTCCATATC
>NZ_BBPW01000494.1:0-532 GCF_001028545.1 Treponema endosymbiont of Eucomonympha sp.
CCCTTTTGTGCGGCTAATGTCCTGAGTGCCGCCGCGTGCCCCGCATGCGTCCGCGTGCGCCTTGATATACGTCGAATCTATCATAAAGATATCCCCGGCAGGCTCGCCTATTGCGGCGTCCGCCAGCGTTTTCCATATTCCCTTGTCTCGCCAGCGGCAAAACCGCTTGTGCATGCTGTTCCAGTTCCCGAATTCTGGCGGTATATCCCTCCACGGAGCGCCTGTGCGCGTCTGCCACGCTACCGCGTTAATAAACAAGCGGTTGTCTTTCGCCACTCCCCCGTGTTTCCCTGCCTGTCCGGGCAGCAGTTCTTTTATCTGTTCCCACGCCTCGTCGCTTATATCGTGCCGGTGTATGCCTTCATTTTCTTTCATGCTTCCCATTTTACCTCTTTTCCCTTATCCAGTCCACACTGCCTAGTCCGTAGCCTGCGCCGCGTGCGTGTAATGGTCTGTCATGGCAATATCGCTGTGCCCTGCCACAGCGTCTGCACGGTTAAATCATCCACACCCGCAAGCCGCGCAAGCGATA
>NZ_BBPW01000495.1:0-532 GCF_001028545.1 Treponema endosymbiont of Eucomonympha sp.
CCAAACATTCCGGCATGATGCGGATTGTTACCGCCGGTTTGATTTGCCTGTTTCGCTGCCTTAATTCCCTTGCCTTTGCCGCAAATTCCTTAAGCGCTGCCGGTGTCGATGCCGGGCAGTCGGCGGTATATGTTATCGGCTGCCTTGCCGCCGCCCTGATTTCTTTTAGCTGCTCTTTAGTCGGCTTTTGTCCACTGCTTATTGTTAGCGTTGTCATGCCCATAGTAGCTCCTTTTTTCCGCTCTGTTTGCGGTTCGTGCCGATATAATGCGCGTATTCTCTCCGCGCTCCGTGTAGACTACAAATAAAACCTTCCCCGCCATGCCTAACGTTTGCCATCGTGCCTCGCCGGTGGTGTTGCCCTCGCTGTCGTCTGCTCTCTCTATTCTTTGGCTGTCTCCAAAAACAAGGGCGGCTGTTGACAAGTGGATTTTGTGAATTTTCCAGTTTATCGCTTCTTTGTCTGGGTCAAATTCTATTTGTCTTGTCATGCTTAACTGTAATACTTTTTATTGTGTTTGTCTATACCGGT
>NZ_BBPW01000496.1:0-531 GCF_001028545.1 Treponema endosymbiont of Eucomonympha sp.
GTGCAGGTTGCTGCAGACGCTGAAATCGCTGCTGCTGACTGCAAGGCTGAAACAGCTGCTGAATCCGGTGCCAGTGCGGACAGTGAAGCGCGGGAAGAAAATGATTGATATCAGTGCAATCGTTACGAGCGACATTAGCACCAATACCTATTTTGTGACGCTTGATAACGGCTGCACGCCCGGTACGGAAAAAAATGTGCTGGTCGTCGACCCAGGAGATTCTTCCGTAGTGTCTGCGCTCCAGTCACGCGGGCTTACACCTATCGCTGTGGTGCTGACTCATGGACATTTTGACCACGTATTGGGGCTGTCAGCGCTTCGGAAAGCGTTCCCGCGCATACCGATCGGCATACATCCGGCGGACAAAAATATTTTCGGTGCGGGCATATCGGGCGGTTACACCGCGCACCTTGGCACCGGGCACATTGTAACAGCGCTCATGAACCTGCCACAAGCCGATATTATGCTTAACGAGGGGGATACGCTCGACAGACTTGTCCCCGAAGCAAGCCTGTTCCGTAAAACCGCTTC
>NZ_BBPW01000497.1:0-531 GCF_001028545.1 Treponema endosymbiont of Eucomonympha sp.
GCGGGGAATTGCTACGCGCTATGCAAAGCTCACCGCTTCCTTCATCGCCGCCATTCATGTCAGGTGTTTGTTTCTCTACCTTCCAGTCCACGCTACATTTCGCCGTGTCTTGGTTTTCAGCGACAAGTCATCTCGGTTTATTTTACCCGTTTCACTATGCCGTTTACTTGTAATTTTACTGTTTCCAAATTCTCAAGCCCGTCATTGTCAACAACCTTTATGGCGATAGTATGGCTTCCTGTTTTGAACGAACAGGTTTGCGTTCCCGCCTTGTCAAGCAAAACCTGCGGCTTAAATCCTTTTTCCGCGTCATACATAAAGTCCCAGCTATAAAACTCGATTCCGGCGGGGCTTTGACCTGTTGCGGCAAACGCTATCTTCCGCGTTTTTTTTTCGTCCCGTTCCGCTTCGCTGATATGAACGCTGATAGCGGGCTTAACGGCAACGGGGACTATCTCTTCAACACGGAGCAGGCGGATGAGTATGCGTTCTTCGTTTTTAAGGCGCGAGGCTTCCTCTATCGCGCCCCTA
>NZ_BBPW01000498.1:0-531 GCF_001028545.1 Treponema endosymbiont of Eucomonympha sp.
GGGAATGACTGAGCGATTCACCGCGGCGTTCAGCGACAGCGCGTGGACGTAATGCGGGATTTTGCGAACTCGGCAGTCCGCTTCAACAAGCGAATGCGGGACGACGACAAACTCTTTTGGGGAATCCGCTCCGCGAACACGCCCACAAGCCACGGCGCGCCGACGTCCCAGCCCGATACGGACGTGCTGAACAGCATAAACCACTTTGAGCACAAAGTGCGCGCCCTTAATCACGTTACCGGCGACACGTCAAAACCCGCCGACGCATACGGCGTCCGCTATTCGTGGCAAATCGGCGGGGAAAGACCGGCGACGGGAGCGGCTCTGCCCAAAACGAAATTCAGCCGGAAAACGACGCTCGTCATAGCTCACACAGAGGCGAACAAGGCACAGACGGCGTATTACGCGACGTGCTATGAAAACGGCAAGGGCGAACAGGGACCGTGGAGCGCGATAACGGAAGCGGTTGTCGCGTAAAACAGGCGCCCGCCCGGGTCTTTGCGGTCGGGGGGGGGGGGGGGGGGGGGGGGG
>NZ_BBPW01000499.1:0-533 GCF_001028545.1 Treponema endosymbiont of Eucomonympha sp.
CGCAAGGTGCCCGGAACTCGAAACCGGCAGGAACTCCGTAACCCCTTGCAGCAAGCCCAGCAGCAGCGCCTGCGTAACCGTCATATATGCCCCTCCGGATACGGCACAGCATAGCGGAAACGGCGGAAAGACGGAAGCCTCCCCGCCTTGCGCCGTCGGCGGGGCTGTGCTATGCTGTGCGCCACGGAGGCTCGGCATGAGCAGAGCGAATGAATTCGTCATAACCGCCACGCAGTCAATGCATGACTATGCGCTCGCGGTCGCGGAGCGGCTGCGGAAAGTCCCCGCGTTTCAGCATATTGCGGAGGGAATTGACGGCGTTGACGTGCTGGAACCCGTCCGGTTCAAGGACGGCGAAATGGAGGTCGCGGTCGGCAGGTCGCTGCGGGGCAAAGACGCGGTGCTTTTTACCAGCTGCGCCCGCAATCAGGCGGGGCTACGGGTGGAAGAAGCCAAAATCGAGCTGTACCACTCGGTGGACGCGCTGAAACGCGCACAAGCCGCGCGCATTCTGGGTTTCGAGCCCTTCGTGT
>NZ_BBPW01000500.1:0-533 GCF_001028545.1 Treponema endosymbiont of Eucomonympha sp.
TTCAAACATGCACCACAACATCGAATTCCGCATGGCAGTTTTTCTAATCCCTTTAGGTATGTTTTTATCTCTTCAAGAGACGGCGTTTCAAAATCAACCGTATTTCCGCTTGCTTTACTTCGCTGATAATGGCGACAATCAGCATAATGAATACAGTACCTATCTGATTTGCGCGTCTTACTATTTTTAGTTGGCAAATAGCCACCATGTGATGGCGGAACCGTGGCGCCAAACAGTTTCATCATAGCTCGCCTCGCTCAATTTTAATAAAATCTAATACTGCCGCCGCGCACAAGCACACCCCCGACCGCAAAACGTCGAACGAATGCCTGTTTGGGGCAAAAAACGCATATCGTCTCTGCCGAACCAATATTCTGTTATATCGCTTCTCTCCCATTTTTTTTTGTCAACGCGTTTCCCGCGTTCGACGATAGTCGAATGTTCGAGTTTCTTCAAAGAACTCGACATAAAGATAGGGTGCAGTGAAGGACATATAGGCGCTTGCCCTATGCTTGTCCCGCCGGCGGCAAAAC
>NZ_BBPW01000501.1:0-530 GCF_001028545.1 Treponema endosymbiont of Eucomonympha sp.
TCGTAGTCGTTCTTGCTGTAATAGGCAAAGCCGCGGAACCGGTAGGCAAATGCGTCATTCGGGTCAAGCTTCAGTGCTTGGGTGTAATCCACCATCGCCCGGTCGTAGTCGTTCTTGCTGTAATAGGCAAAGCCGCGGGACCGGTAGGCAGATGTGTCATTCGGGTCGAGTTTGACTGCTTGGGTATAATCCGCGATAGCCCGGTCGTAGTCGCCCTTTTCGCCATAGGCAACGCCGCGAATACCGTAGGCTAACGCGTTATTCGGGTCGAGCTTAATCGCTTGGGTATAATCCGCGATAGCCCGGTCATAGTCTTCCTTGCTGCGATAGGCATCGCCGCGCCACTTGTAGGCTGACGCGGCATTCGGGTCGAGCTTAATCGCCTGCGTATAATCCGCGACCGCCCGGTCGTAGTCGCCCTTGCTGTCATAAGCAGCACCGCGGACACCGTAGGCAGACGCATCGTTCGGCTTTAGCTTGAGTGCTTGGGTGAAATCCGCGATATCCCGGTCGTAGTCGCCCTTGCTGTA
>NZ_BBPW01000502.1:0-530 GCF_001028545.1 Treponema endosymbiont of Eucomonympha sp.
GCTTCCCCTCAGCGACCTGCCCGCGTCAGGGGTTGTGACACGCCCGTGTTTGACTGCCAAACCTGCCCGTGTTTGACTATCGAACCTGCCCGTGTTTCGCGTTACCGTAGGGAACGTTCAAGTTTCTTGAGGAAACAGGCGTTCCCCGCAGGGAACGTCCGAGTTCTTTGAAAGAACTCGGCACAGAGGCAAGCGGCTACCGGGGCTGCCGTGGAAGCCAACCGAGGGGCGATATAAAGCCGTAGTACGGATAAGCGGCTACCGGGACTATCGTGAAGGCTTGCCGGGGGGGTGCGTTCGTGCGTGCTTACGACGGTCGCTCGTTAGGGCGGACGCGAGACCGACACTACCCTAGGTAGTGTGGACTGGAAGGTAGAGGAACAAACACCTGACGTGAATGGCGGCGATGAAGGAAGCGGTGAGCTTTGCATAGCGCGTAGCAATTCCCCGCCAGCGCTTGGGGGCCCGGAAGACGTCTTCAATGACGTGCCGCGCCCCGAACCGCTAGCTCGGGAGGGCTCCGGGGAGGG
>NZ_BBPW01000503.1:0-530 GCF_001028545.1 Treponema endosymbiont of Eucomonympha sp.
TCGCCGCCTTGAGACGCTTTTGCCCTTCAACGCCGATTTCGGCAAGCAGCAGATGACGGCTGTATCGTGCGATTTCGCCGTTCGACAAGCCGGGAAGCGCTCGGTCACCGATTACGCTCGATGCCACGCCGCCGCAAACCCATAAGCGCGACGACACCCGCCCGCGATTGCGGGGATAAGCATAATCGTGTCGCCGTCAGAAACCCTGGTGTTCACTCCGTCAAGGTTTTTGATATTCGTTTCGCCTACAAACACGTTGATAAAAGAACGCAATTCGGGCGCTTCCCGTCCGCCTTCGTCCTGATATAAATGCTTGCGTATATCGGGATAGGCGTCCGCAAATGCGCGTATCGCCTCGCCGACCGTCGCGCCGGACGCGGACGCTTCGGACTTTTGGCCGGTAAAAGCGCGAAGCGCCGCCGGTATCAAAATCGTAACTGCCATGCAAAATCCCTCGTCTTCTTTAGTTAGCGGAACTATCCGCGCGAATCCTCCGGCGCCCGTTCGATTTCTTCCGGCTCAAAACAACT
>NZ_BBPW01000504.1:0-529 GCF_001028545.1 Treponema endosymbiont of Eucomonympha sp.
TGGTGCTGTCCGAACGGGCGGGCATTAGGGGCGAGCGCGTCATGTTCACGTCGAACGAGACGCCCGCGGCGGAATACCGGTACGCGGCAAAACTCGGCGCAATCATAAACCTCGACGACCGCCAGTTGCCCCGCGTTTTCCCTGCCTGTCCGTACAGCAGAGCCTTTATCCGCTCTCACGCCTCGTCGCTTATATCGTGCCGGTGAATGCTTTAATTCTTTTTCATGCTTCCCATTTTGCCTCTTTCCCCTTATCCAGTCCACACTGCCTAATCTTTCGCGCTACTGTGCGCTTTTTCCAAAGCCAGCAACGCTTTTTTGCGCTCTATGCCACCCCCGTAACCGGTAAGGCTGCCGTCCGAGCCGATAACGCGGTGGCACGGGATGATGAGCGATACGGGAGTATGCCCGACCGCCCCGCCGACAGCCCGCGCGGAAACGGCGCCGCCTGGTTCCCGTTCAAGCTGCGCCGCGACGCCGCGCTAGCGTGCCGTTTCGCCGTACGGAATACGCAAAAGCGCCCACCACAC
>NZ_BBPW01000505.1:0-530 GCF_001028545.1 Treponema endosymbiont of Eucomonympha sp.
CGGAAATTTGGCTGCAAGCAGCCTCGCAGACAACAGGAGTATAACCCATATCGGTTTATGCCGCTGTCTGATTTTTCCCTTGACGGAAACGGCGGGAATATGCTATGAATGTAATACGGTACGGGAGCGGCATCCGCGGCGCGGTAAATAAACCGCTTTTTTCGGCGGAAAACCGAAAGGCGGGGGTTTAGCAAGTTGAAATATTCCGAACTTGAGCGGAAACTGCAAAGGGAAGGGTGCTATCTTAAAAACAGCGGCAAGCGTCACGCCGTCTGGTTCAGCCCGATAACAGGAAAACGTTTTTTAATGAGCAATCATAAGAGCGAAGAAGTTGCGGCGGGAACGCTGGGAGAAATTATCAAATATTCCGGCGCACAGTTTGTGCACCAAGGAAAAAGGAACGGCAAATGAAAAAAGCGATAGCGGCAATAGAACAGGCGGGAGACGGGCGTTACAGCGTGTATGTAAGCGACGGCGACGAACTCCCGTATGGTCTGCTCGGAACAGGCGACACGAAAGAAGCGGCGATT
>NZ_BBPW01000506.1:0-525 GCF_001028545.1 Treponema endosymbiont of Eucomonympha sp.
CTTGAAACGCACTGGAATGGCTTTGACAAGATGAAATGAAGACGGCGTTGGTACAGTTATGCGCCATGCTCCGCGGAACGTACAAAGACCAAAACATTCACGCGCAGCTTTCAGCGAAGAACAGAAACAACGTTACACTTGAAGTGCGTAACAAAAGCGGCGAGACGCTGCGGCTTGTTTCCGACAAGTCGTCGGTAAAGGCAGGAGCGTACAACTCGCTTTTGGTGCAGAAAGATACGCTCAGAACAGGCTTTGGCAGTTCCGTGCCGCCTATAACGATTCCCGCTGGGGGCTACCAGTTGTAAAGGATGTTGGGCAGACAACGCGCTCTCTTGGGACGGCAAGAAGGGCAAATGGAAAACGTGGGCGTGGGTTCCGAAAGACGCGAGCACGGTTGGCTTTGCCTACCGGAAAGCGGACGAAAAGGGCGAAATCGTTATCAACCCGAAGTCGGAAAAGTTTGAAAAATGGGAAAGCAGTCAGCCACGTCCGTCTTTGCCAAGAAGCTGGCAGAGAAAAAAGAAC
>NZ_BBPW01000507.1:0-525 GCF_001028545.1 Treponema endosymbiont of Eucomonympha sp.
AAGCCTTCCGCGCCGGAACGCGCTGCCTTGTCCGCAATCTGCCGTACCGCCGCCGCCGCGTCAAAGACGCCCCCAAGCGTTCAGAATGTTTGTTTTGAGCGAGGCGAGCGGTAGTTTGTAGTCCTCAAGCATAAGTCCTCCGAGCGGGAAGGGCGGCGTTTCCCCAAAAGATAGCACAGCGCAGGGAAAAGCGCAACGGCGTTCGGCGTTGCCCGCACGGGCAACGACCGAGTTCCTTGAGAGAACTCGGCATATAGGCTTTGCTCCTATGGTTTGTCTGTAGGTGAAGGCATATAGGGTGTGCGGAGCACGAGTATCACCCAAGTTTTCCGCAAAACACAGGCGGGAAATAAACAGGCGAGCGCTCGAAGAGTGCCAGAGTCCTCGTGCAGGGAGGCTAGGTAGTGTGGACTGGATAGGGGAAAAGAGGTAAAATAGAGGCATGAAAAGAAATGAAGGCATTCACCGGCACGAGTGAAGCGACGGGGCGGGGGAACGGATAAAAGAAATGCTGCCCGACCATGC
>NZ_BBPW01000508.1:0-527 GCF_001028545.1 Treponema endosymbiont of Eucomonympha sp.
GGCGGCGCAGGTTTCCCTGCGGGCGTCAAATGGGGGCAAGTGTTGTCGCAGAAAGCGTCTCCGCACTACGTCGTGTGCAACGGCGATGAAGGCGACCCAGGTGCGTTCATGGACCAGAGCGTCATGGAAGGCGTGCCGCACCAGATGATTGAGGGAATGCTGATTGCGGCGCGGGCTGCGGGTGCGAGTCATGGGTATGTCTATGTTCGCGCCGAATACCCGCAGGCGGTTAGTCGGCTCCGCACGGCTATCAGACAGGCGACGGATATGGGCTTGCTCGGTGAGCATATTCTGGGCACGGACTTCAGCTTTGCGCTGACCATATACCGCGGAGCAGGCGCGTTTGTCTGCGGCGAAGGCTCCGCGCTGACCGGTTCCATAGGGGGAAAGCGCGGCATGCCGCGGGTTAAACGGTACCGGACGGTGGCGCAGGGCTTATGGGAAAAACCGACGTTGCTCAACAACGTTGAGACGTTTGCAAACGTGCCGTTTATCGTCAATAAAGGCGCGACGTGGTATAAGGGAAT
>NZ_BBPW01000509.1:0-524 GCF_001028545.1 Treponema endosymbiont of Eucomonympha sp.
AAACCAATGCTTGCAGCCCGTGAAACGGTAAAGAATACCCCAAGAGACACATACAGCGCCCGCGCCTTGAGCAGCGCGTTGTCCAGAATCGTCGCCCCCGTCTCCTTCGGTGCGCAGACGATTCCCGCGTCTGACGGCAGCCTGATTTCGTGTTCGGGCAGAATAGCGCGCAGCTCGTCCCGCTTGTGCGCGTTGCCCGTCGCAAACCACAGCGTCATGTTTCCCCCTTATTCAAGGTTCCGCGCCTGCTCGCGGATATTTTCGAGCGCGTCCTTCGCGGCAATTACCGCTTCACCCACTTCCGCGCACTGATTCTTCGAGCCGACGGTGTTGATTTCACGGTTGAGTTCCTGACAGATAAAGTCGATTCTGCGCCCGGGCGCATCGGCGCCGCCGGGGGCAAGTGCCCCGTGCAGTGCCGCGATATGGCTCTTCAGCCGGACGGTCTCCTCGCTAATCGTATATTTGACGAGCATTGCGGCGGTTTCGCTCAGAATGCGCTGCTCATCTGCGGAGACACTGTT
>NZ_BBPW01000510.1:0-522 GCF_001028545.1 Treponema endosymbiont of Eucomonympha sp.
TTATCAAGGAAGCAGACCGAAGGAGCGGCGAAACGGGGAAGCGCCCCGAAGCCTTTGGGGGAATACCCAGACTATTGGGGGGAAGCCCCGGAACCTTCGGGGAACGCCCCAAGACTTTCGGGGGAGGCTCTGAAGCCTTCGGGGAAAGGCGGCGCTGCCGAGTTCTGCTTCCGCGGAGCTCGTCGGTCTTTTCCGGGACGTTCGGCGCGTGCGTATTCTTTGTGTTTACAGCGGGTATGGTGCCGGCGGCGGTGTTCCCGAATCTCCGGCAGTCATTCCCCGCCGTTGCTGCTAATCCCTGTTGCCGTTTCGCGCGACTACCTGACGGCGATAGCTGTAAGCGCAGTTATGACGGTTTCGCCGCCGCAGACCGAACGGCACCGCGCTTGCTCTTTTGGAGGACGATAATCGTGCGCTTTACGCCTGTTCCCCTCGCCGCGTATGTCGTTTGCATCCTCTCCTGCGCGGCTTCCGCGCTCGAAATGCGCGACCTGACGATTCCTGCGCCGGAATGCAAATCGG
>NZ_BBPW01000511.1:0-522 GCF_001028545.1 Treponema endosymbiont of Eucomonympha sp.
GGGTCGAGCGCCAGCGCTTCCGTAAAACACATTATCGCGTTGTCTAAGTCGCCCCGCCCGGCAAAGAGAACGCCTTCCTTAATAAACGCGTCCGCGTCTGTATATTCCGTACTCATCGTATGCCTCCGGTCGCGGGCGCTCCGAATGGAAGCGAACCCGCCCCTTTCTCTCCCGCCCGTATCGGGGTTTCCGCCCCTCGGCGAAGCGCCCGGCGGGGTTCCGCCTACCGCCCCCGTCTCCGCGCAAGTTCAAGCCCCTTTTTTGCAAGCGCGTCATTCGGGTCAAGCTTCAGCGCTTGGGTATAATCCGCGATAGCCCGGTCATAGTCACCTCTGAAGTAATAGGCAGCGCCGCGGCTACGGTAGGCTTTCGCGTCATTCGGGTTGAGCCTGATTGCTTGGGTGAAATCCGCAATCGCTTGGTCGCGGTCGCCTTTGTAGAGACAGGCAGCGCCGCGATTAGTGTAGGCCGACGCATTCGTCGGATCGAGCTTCAGCGCTTGGGTGAAATCCGCGATAGCCC
>NZ_BBPW01000512.1:0-521 GCF_001028545.1 Treponema endosymbiont of Eucomonympha sp.
AATGCGTTCGCGACGTACCTTAAAATGCGTTACTTCTACACCACATCGGTCACAGATGACCCCCTTGTAACGAACGGATCTGAATTTTCCGCAATAGCATTCCCATTCTTTCGTGGTGCCAAAAATTCGCTCGCAAAACAGTCCGTCTTTTTCCGGGCGCAACGTGCGATAGTTAATGGTTTCCGGTTTTTTCACTTCACCATATGACCATGCCCGAATGGTATCAGGAGACGCTAATTTTACTATCAAACTGTCAAAATTTTGAATGTCCCACATAATGTTTCCTTGTATAAAGGGGTGGAGAATATTAAACCCTACTAAAAATTTTTACAGTATTAAAAATCAAAATTTGATTTGTCGATAAGTTCTCTATCACGTTCGGTGAGTGGTATTTGCTGTCTTTTCGCGTCGTAAATGATAAAATCAAGTACAAGTCCACGGAGTTCCTGCACCAACACGTTGAACGATTCAGGAATTCCCGCCGCAATTGAAGATTCGCCTTTAATGATAGCTTCGTAAAT
>NZ_BBPW01000513.1:0-521 GCF_001028545.1 Treponema endosymbiont of Eucomonympha sp.
GTCAAATTCGGTCTTATCCCCGAACTTATCGGGCGGCTGCCTGTTTCAGCCGCGCTTCAAGAATTGACAAAAAATGACTTAAAACGCATTCTTACCGAGCCGAAGAACGCGATTACCCGGCAATTCCAAACTTCGTTTCGGATAGACGACGTTGACCTGCAATTTACGGGCGACGCGATCGAGGCGATTGCCGATATTGCGATAAAGCATAAAACCGGCGCGCGCGGGCTTCGCGCCATTGTAGAAAAAATGCTACTGGATATCATGTTTGAAATGCCGTCACTCAAAGGGCACCGGAGTTTGGTGATAACCGGCGGCATTATCGCAAAATCGCCGCAGCTTGATATAGCTTTGCTGACCGAGCAAAAATCGGCATAACGGCAAAACCAGCGCGGCGTTAAACCCTGCCGCGCATTTATTATCTCTTGCTTAACAATTCTTTTGCCATTTGTTTTACTTGTCCCGCCTTAAGACCAAGTTTGTTTGTGTTAAGCCTTGAATCCCCATCCATAGTGAGTATT
>NZ_BBPW01000514.1:0-519 GCF_001028545.1 Treponema endosymbiont of Eucomonympha sp.
TTGCCACGACAAGCTCCACGTCGTGCAGCACGAGGAGGAACTCCTCGCCGCCCCAGCGGATTACGGTGTCGTCCCAGCGCAGACTCCGCGTAAATACGCCCGCGATATCCTTCAGTACGGCGTCGCCCATAGGGTGTCCGTGCCGGTCGTTGATTTGCTTAAAGTCGTCTATGTCCACCATTGCTATGCAGTCGCGGGACGGGCGGCGAATGGCGAGCTCCCGAAAGAAGCGGTCGGCGTAGCGGCGGTTGTACAGTCCGGTGAGCGCGTCGGTATAGGCGCGCGTTTCGAGCGTCTTTATCTGATCCTGTCTGAGGCGCTCGAACGCGCTCGTGAGGAACAGTTCCCCGATGATTACCGCGAAGCAGAGCAGCAGGTTGAGGCTCAGCACCGCCTCCGACTTGGGTCCCCGGTGGGACAGTGGTTCGTGCCTTAGCCCCCACGCAACACCGACCGCCAGCACCGCCACGCAGGCCATTCCGCCACCGCGCCTCGCCCCAAGGGGGGCCTAAGGTATAC
>NZ_BBPW01000515.1:0-517 GCF_001028545.1 Treponema endosymbiont of Eucomonympha sp.
ACTGACGACAGGATATTCACCGACTCGACCGTATTGGCTTTTGAATAGTCCCGCTGCTTGTGCGCGACGACGAGCGGCGCGCCGAAGGCGTTGGCAAAGCGCCGCGCGAGCTTTTCCCCGCCCGCGTCGACGGAGCAGAACGCCCAGCGGGGGCGCACCGTCTTTTCGAGCGTCTCGCGGTCGTGGATATAGGTGTCGCACAGGTATTTCTTCAGCAGGGTCTGCGCGGGAACGTCCTCAATCATGCTGACCGTCGGGTCAATCATGGCTTTCGACTTGTCCGAATGCAGTTGGTAGGTAATCAGGTGGTTCGCGCCGAGCGTGTTCAGCGTCTTGAAGTGCACCCACAGCCCCACCGAGCTGCGCCGGACGGCGCGGTCGGAGCGCGAGCAGGACACGAAGGGCTCGAACACCAGAATGCGCGCGGCTTGTGCGCGTTTCAGCGCGTCCACCGAGTGGTACAGCTCGATTTTGGCTTCTTCCACCCGTAGCCCCGCCTGATTGCGGGCGCAGCTGG
>NZ_BBPW01000516.1:0-517 GCF_001028545.1 Treponema endosymbiont of Eucomonympha sp.
GCCGGCGTTTGCGGGAGCCAGCTGCTTTTTCGCCTCGCGCAGTTCGCTGAACAACAGCAGAACGGCGCCTGCCGTAACCGATAGGTCGGCGAAATTTAAGACACCGGTGCGGAGGCGCCCGATTCCAAAATTCATGAAGTCTATCACGTTGAACCCATTCAGCAAGCGGTCGAACAGGTTACCGACCCCGCCGCCGATAACACACGCGCACAGCACAATCCGCTGCAGGTTTTTTTCTTTCAGCATAAGATAGACGGTGCCCGCAATGCATAGCAGGAGCGGGGCGACAAGCAGCGCCACATACTTGAGCGCGGCGTTCCACTCTGCACCGAGACTCAAAAACGCGCCGCTGTTTTCCCGATACATAAGCACCATGACGTTATGGAGCAGGCTTATATCCTCCCTGCCCTTCAAAAACGCGCACGCGGCCAGCTTGGTTACCCGGTCTACCGCATAATTGGCGAACACCGTGCCCAGCGTGAGGGCAATATGCTTTTTCCGTTCTTGCAACACATTC
>NZ_BBPW01000517.1:0-513 GCF_001028545.1 Treponema endosymbiont of Eucomonympha sp.
GCGGTCAGCCCCGGCGGCAGGTTCGTGAACCACGCCGAAACGTCCGCGCCGGGCGCGTTAAACTCCTCGTTCGTCAGCGTGAAGCCCGCGGCAGCCGGCTCAATCGGCGTGCCGGCGTACCCGGCGACCGTAACGTCGTATATCGCCGCCGAGGTCGCCCCGTCCCGTATGGCGAAAACCGCACATAAGCGAGTCGGATGCGGAGCGCGAAGGCGTGAAGAAACAGGGGTACCACCAACACGACCTGCCATACACGTTTCAAAAGAGATTTCGCCTCGTGTGGGACGAATTGAACGCGAAACGCAGGTACCCGTGGCTGGAAAACCCGCTCGTTACCGTTGTCGAATTCAAAAGGATAAACGCATGAACCTCTCCGCCGCCCTCCGCGCCAACAGTCTCACTATGGGGCAAGCCGCGCGCATTCTCGACGTCGACAAAAGCACGGTCAGCAAGGTCTGCTCCCGCACCTACCACAAATGGGAGGAAAAAGAAACGGAGCTTGTCGACAAACTC
>NZ_BBPW01000518.1:0-511 GCF_001028545.1 Treponema endosymbiont of Eucomonympha sp.
ACCGAGAAGTTCTTCACCAGAAATCCCACTGGAATTCTGAACGAAAAGGTTGAATGCCCCTCTGCCTACCGAGTAATCCCGCCTAGGGGCGCAGTAAGACCGGGCAGGCGTTTCTGAGCAGACTGTTACTCAAAAAACGCCAGCAGTTCCGCTTTTGTCTTTGAGCCGACCGAACGTTTTACTTCCTGCCCGCCCTTGAATAGCATTACCGTCGGAATGCTCTGCACGTCGAAACGCTCGGCAAGCGACGGTTCTTCGTCAACGTTTATCTTGCCGACTTTGATGCCGCTCTGACTCGCCGCGATTTCCTCTATCACGGGCGCGAGCGAGCGGCACGGACCGCACCACGGCGCCCAAAAATCAACCAGAACCGGTTCCGTACTCTGCAAAACTTCAGCGTCAAACGTTGCCGCCGTCAATTGTACCGCCATACTATTCCTCCTATTGAGAATATGCTCGGGCACACAGCCGCACCCAGCGTAAATGTGTACTAGTTTCGTTTCCGAAAGGT
>NZ_BBPW01000519.1:0-511 GCF_001028545.1 Treponema endosymbiont of Eucomonympha sp.
GAATCGTGCGGTGCTCGGCGCCTTCGCGGACTATGTCGCTGTGGATTTCGTCTGAAACGAACAGCACGCGGTGCTTCCGGCATATCTCGGCGAGGCGGCGGAGTTCGCCCTCCGACCACACCCTGCCGACCGGATTCGCGGGCGAGGCGAGGACGAACGCGCGGTTCGTCGGCACGGCGCATTTCCGCTCGAAGTCGTCCCAGTCGACGGTGTAATAGCCGCCGTCGTTCAGCAGGTGGCTGGAGACGACTTTGCGGTACAGATTGTCCTGAATAATGCCGGTGAAGCGCCCGTATACCGGACGCAAGATGATGACACCGTCGCCGGTGTTGGTGAACATGTGGAGGGCGGAGAGGATTGCGGAGATGCTGCCGTCCGAGTACGCGACCCACTCTTCGCGGATTTCGGTGCGGTGCCGCCGCCGGTACCAGTCCGCGATAGAGCCGAGGTAGCGCGGTTCGGCGGCATAGGACGTGTAGCCGTAAATGCCGTGGTCCGCGACGCGGTGCAT
>NZ_BBPW01000520.1:0-510 GCF_001028545.1 Treponema endosymbiont of Eucomonympha sp.
GTACCCAAGTACCGAAGCACGTTGCTCAGGCTCGGAGCGGCGTGTTTTCAGGCAAAACCGTGCGCCGACAATCCCGCCAGGCAAGCCTGAAAAGCGAAATTCGGCAGCACCGGCCGAAACAATGCGGTTTTACGGAAGCGACCCGGCGGCGAGGGCTTACTGCCGCAGAAAAACGGGCGGCGCGGCGATTCTGGCATACCCGTCCCGCGTCAGCGAAATCGGTTCCAGCATATATCCGCCTGCGAAATCCGTTCCGCCCGCTTCTTCCGGAGCGGCTTCCGTTTTGGAAACCAAATATGCCGCGCCGAAAAACGGCTTCTTCGCCGCGGAGCGGAACTGCAGTACCGTCTCGCCGCCGAAAGAGAACGCCGCTATCCGCCCCGAATCGGCCGCGGCGTTTGAAGCCTCCGCCGCGTTTTCCGTTGCGCCGCCGCCGAATGCCTGATATTCCGCGCCCGAAAACCGCACCGACCCGCCGCCGGACAGCAGCCAGCGTTCCCGCGAGCATAA
>NZ_BBPW01000521.1:0-508 GCF_001028545.1 Treponema endosymbiont of Eucomonympha sp.
ACAGTTTGCGGTATGGTAATTATAGTCTGCTACAATAGGTACTTTATTCGCATTTTGCACCACTATGTCTCTAGTTTTTTTTTTTTCAAGCAGAAGACGGCATACGAGATAAGGGGAAAGCGGTTCTCCGGCAGCGCCGCTTACGGTGACGTCGTTTATCTCCGCTTCAGGGGGCGCCTCGGAAAAAGCCCGCGGAGAGCCGCTTTCCCCGCGGGCTTCTTTTGCTTCCATTTTTTATTCTTCTGTGTCCAAAGTCGGCGGGTCTGTGACCCGCAAAAGCGCCAGCCCCTTCACGTTGATAAGCGGGAACGGCTTTGACTTCACGAACAGGTCTGTCCCGCGCTGGTCGTGCCGCACCTTGGTGAACGCGTAGAGCGGAACCGCCGCGCGCTGCACGACGTCGTCTATCTTCATAAAGTACAGCGCCTGCCCCGCGTCTTTCGCCCGCGCGATAAGCTCGTTGTCGCCGAGCATCCGCTTCACCGTCGGCGTGCCGGACACGTCATCT
>NZ_BBPW01000522.1:0-508 GCF_001028545.1 Treponema endosymbiont of Eucomonympha sp.
ACCGCCTT
This sequence comes from Treponema endosymbiont of Eucomonympha sp., assembly GCF_001028545.1. NCBI lineage: Bacteria > Pseudomonadati > Spirochaetota > Spirochaetia > Treponematales > Treponemataceae > Treponema > Treponema endosymbiont of Eucomonympha sp. The sequence continues at coordinate 9 of NZ_BBPW01000522.1, forward strand.
TCGGACCCATTCTGAAGCCGCTTCGCCTAATCCGGACGCAAACCGAAATGCACCGAAAGCCGACAGCATAACTGTCCGCTATTCCACAGATAACAGCGCCGTCCGTTCGTCCGTGCAGGAAGATTCCATTATTCTCTGCGGACAAGACGCATGCCTAGACTTGTTGGTAGCGCACGCTTCCGAAACCGGCACGATGATGCTTCGCTCCTATATGGGCTGCTATAATGCTTTGTACGCCATGTATCTGGGGAAAATAACCATCGCCGCTTCCCACCTATGGGACGGGGAATCAGACGTCTACAATTACCCCTATATCCGCCGCCTGCTTCCGGGTATTCCGGTCGGAGCGGTCCGCCTTGCGGGAAGAATGGCGGGATTATATGTGCGGGACGGAAATCCACTCGGCGTCACCGATTGGAAAGACGTAGCGCGTCCAAACGTTACCCTGATTAACCGTGAACGGGGCTGCGGCACGCGGATTTTGCTCGACCAAAAGCCCA
>NZ_BBPW01000523.1:0-517 GCF_001028545.1 Treponema endosymbiont of Eucomonympha sp.
GGTAGTGTGGACTGGGAGGTAGAGGAATAAACACCTGACATGAATGGCGGCGATGAAGGAAGCGGTGAGCTTTGCGTAGCGTGTGGCAATTCCCCGCCAGCGCTTGAGGGCGCGGAAGACGTTTTCAACGACGTGCCGCGCCCGATACAGTTCATGACTGTACGCTCTTTGCTCTTTCCGGCTTTTAACCGGAGGGATGACGGCTGTTATATCCGCTTCCTTAAGCATATTGAGCAGTTCGTTCGTGTCATACGCTTTGTCCGCAAGGAACGCTTCCGCCTCCAAATCCTCCATAAGGAGAGGCGCCTGGCTACAGTCCGCGACAGTACCGCTTGTCACAGCGCCGCTTGCCGGTATCCCGTACTCGTCGACTACCAAGTGCAATTTGCTGTTCAGCCCCCTTTTGTGCGGCTAATGTCCTGAGTGCCGCATGCGTCCGCGTGTGCCTTGATATACGTCGAATCTATCATAAAGATATCCCCGGCAGGCTCGCCTATTGCGGTATCCGCCAGCGTTT
>NZ_BBPW01000524.1:0-508 GCF_001028545.1 Treponema endosymbiont of Eucomonympha sp.
GGATAGGCTCCGTCGGGAGCACCGGATATTCGACCGGACCGCATTTGCATTTTTCCGTATACAAAAACGGCAAACTGATAGACCCCCAGTCCGTGCTGAAACGCTGACGCGGGGCAAAACTGCCCGTCCGTGCCCAAACCCGGCAGATAGATAAAGCCTCTTTCCGCGGCACGCTCGCCCTTCCACGCACGAGGGCATAAAAAGCGGGAAAGCCTGTGTGCCTCCCCGCCTGAATGCACTGCGCTTATTCAAGAGCCTAGGTAGTGTGGACTTAAAGGTAGAAGAACACGCACCTGACATGAATAGCGGCGATGAAGGAGGCGATGAGCTTTGCGTAGCGCGTGGCGATTCCCCGCCAGCGCTTGAGGGTGCAAAAGGCGATTTCAATGAAAACTTCCGCAGCAAACTACTGAGAATTTCATTCATGCTTCCTATTTTATCTCTTTTCCCTATCTAGTCCACACTACCTAAAAAAACAGAAAATTAGTCAATTTTTCTTATAATTTTT
>NZ_BBPW01000525.1:0-507 GCF_001028545.1 Treponema endosymbiont of Eucomonympha sp.
CCGCGGGGAGACGCAGTCGCTTGCGGTGGCTCCTCTCGTCACGACGTTCGACGAACAGGTATACGATGACATTGAAGGCGACCGGCGCGAGCATTTCATTCTGCACTACAACTTCCCGCCCTATTCGGTGGGCGAGGTCGGCAGAACGGGCACGGGGCGGCGCGAAATCGGGCACGGCAACCTTGCCCGCCGCAGCCTTGAGCCTATGGTGCCGTCTCGGGAGCGGTTTCCGTATACGGTACGCGTCGTCTCAGAAATCATGGAGTCGAACGGCTCTTCGTCTATGGCATCGATATGCGGCGGCACGCTCTGCATGCTGGCGGCGGGAGTCCCGATGAAAAAGCCGGTCGCGGGAATCGCCATGGGTCTTATCACTGAAGGCGACAAGTACGAGCGCTATGATAATCCCGTGGGAGGCGGTTTTGTCTTTTTTGAATTGCTTGCAGTGCGCACTGAGTTCTTTTATTCGTTCAGTCAGCAACGCGACCTGAACATTCGTGTTTCCGG
>NZ_BBPW01000526.1:0-505 GCF_001028545.1 Treponema endosymbiont of Eucomonympha sp.
GCGTCACGCGCCTTCTCCCAGCACCTTCGGCACGCGGAAGTAGCCGTCGAGGAACTCGCCGCTCATGCGCTTCACGTCGGGGATTTCAAGCCCTTTCACAACGCGGTCGTCGCGCAGGGCTTCTGTTCCGACGGCGGGATACGCGTCGCAGGGGTTTTCGCTGTCGTCATACGCGGAAAGAATGTCGAAATAGGCGACGATTCGGGCGACCTGCCCGCGGAGCACGGCTAGGTCGACGCTTTCGGGCGAGAGGCGCGACAGGTAGAGCAGCGCCTCCAGCGTTTCCTCGTCTATTGCGCGCGCGTCTTTCACGGCGCTGTCCTTTTGGTGCCCACTGTGTTGCCTCCGGTGCGAGATTGCGCCCTTATTTAAGCGCAAAACGGGGGAGCGTTTCAAGGGCATTACCCGCGCTCCGCTTACTTCTGCTGCCGAGTTCTTTCAAGGAAATCGAACGTTACTCGTGCGTCGGTACGGGTAACGCCGAACGCTCAGTTAGCGAAAGCAA
>NZ_BBPW01000527.1:0-505 GCF_001028545.1 Treponema endosymbiont of Eucomonympha sp.
CAAACGCTCTCCCAACTGAGCTAAGCGCCCATATAAGTTTCGTAACTATAACGTATATCAAAGGTATTATGCAAGCTGATGCATTGCTTCGCGTAAAATCTAACTACAAAACTTTACATTGTCGCAGGTAAAAACGCGACAGCGTGGATGGGAAAAGAAAATGACGTGCTGCGCCCGAGCGAGGCGTTCCCCTTACGGACCGCACGAACAGGTTTGGAGTTTTCGCTCTACAGGTACCTGCCTGTAGAGCGACTCGCAGACTTTTGCGAACGATGCGCGGGGGCAAAACGGCGGGCATAAAAAAAAGAGCAGGGCGTGTTTGCCCTGCTCTTTTTGGCGTCTGTCGCACGGAGCTCCCCGCTCTGTCTCTCCCGTTCGGCTGTTGCCGAACGCGGCTTCCGTCCCGCCTTTTTCGCCTTCCCTTATTCGCTTCTGCCGAACAGAAAGGCGTGCCGGATACGCGCGCCGCGTATCCGGCGGTTTTGTCTACGCCTCTACGATTGCT
>NZ_BBPW01000528.1:0-503 GCF_001028545.1 Treponema endosymbiont of Eucomonympha sp.
CGAGCGGCAAAAGACTCACGGCGACCATTTTATCGACGTGCACCCTGCGACCGACGGCAAAGTTCAGCTTATCCACGCTGAAAAACTGGGGCTGGGGACACGGCGGTACACGCTTATCGAAATTTAAACAGTTTCGCTCAAGGCAAAATACGTCCCTTTTGACGCTTTGCTTGCGCACGGAGCTGCCGCGGCAAAAGGCGGCTTGACGAAAGCAGTATATGTATGGTTGAATCGGGCAAAAGTATTTTATTGGGCTTGCGCCAGCTATGATAAACTTGAGTGCTATGCTTGATGCATTCATTTCTCTGGCGGTTAATTGTAAATACGCCTTAATATACGCGAGATTAGCTCATTTGGATAGAGCGTCGCCCTCCGGAGGCGAAGGTGGCAGGTTCGAATCCTGTATCTCGCAACAACGAACAAATTGAGCGTTTTTTTCGTCGTCTAAAGATTTTCCGCTATCTGACAGTTATCAATATTGCTTTGCACTGCGTGAATACGTC
>NZ_BBPW01000529.1:0-504 GCF_001028545.1 Treponema endosymbiont of Eucomonympha sp.
TAGCCAAATATGGTTATAGTATGAATTTCGAGCAGCCCCGCCTACATTAGCGTCCCCGCTTGGAGAACTTGTCGGGCTGCCGCAGGAATAGAGAGCTGCCCCGATTCCCAGCGCGACTACTGTTACGGCAGTGGCGGTCAAAAACTTTCTCATTGCATTCATCTTTCCCTCCGGAAATGCGTTTACTATGTATAAAAACATACAACATGTTTCGCACATTGTCAATATTTTCGGGGCACAAAAGCGGCGGCGGCAGCCGAGCCGCCCGCGCGGGAGGTTCTCGCTAGGTAGTGTGGACTGGATAGGGGAAAAGAGGTAAAATAGAAGCATGAAAAGACAAGAAGGCATTCACCGGCACGATATAAGCGACGAGGCGCGGGAACGGATAAAAGAACTGCTGCCCGGACAGGCAGGGAAACGCGGGGGAGTGGCGAAAGACAACCGTTTGTTTATCAACGCGGTAGCGTGGCAGACGCGCACGGGCGCTCCGTGGAGAGACATGCC
>NZ_BBPW01000530.1:0-503 GCF_001028545.1 Treponema endosymbiont of Eucomonympha sp.
GCCTGTCCGGGCAGCAGTTCTTTTATCCGTTCCCACGCCTCGTCGCTTATATCGTGCCGGTGAATGCCTTCATTTCTTTTCATGCTTCTATTTTACCTCTTTTCCCCTATCCAGTCCACACTGCCTAAACCGTAAAGCAGTCGGCGGGCAAGAAAACATTTGGCAGAAGCGGTTTCGCTCCTGCCTTTGCTTGCGCATCAAGAGGTGCTATAACAAAGCCAGACGCACAGCTGTGTCTGGATACGCAAAACCGGACATATTTTGCGCGGCAAAAACTTATCTTAATCCTTGGAAATAAAGAAATCACCTCTGCAAGCAGCGGGGCATCAGACCTTAAAAGAAACTAATAAAAAACCTGGCAGCTACCTACTTTCCCGCCGCAAGGGCAGTATCATCGGCGTAAGAGGGCTTGACTTCCGTGTTCGGGATGGGAACGGGTATTACCCCTCCACTATGGCCACCAGGCATAGCAACAAATATAAGAAAAGGGCAGGAAAAAAAAG
>NZ_BBPW01000531.1:0-501 GCF_001028545.1 Treponema endosymbiont of Eucomonympha sp.
TACGGCGCAATAACGAAACGCGCGCAAAGCGCTTTATGGAGGCTATGATATGAAAGCAGCACAGAGAATCATCGCGGCGGCGCTGGCATTCGCCGCGGCATTGTCGGCACACGCGGCGGGAAGCGCCAAGACCGGCAAGGGGAAGCCGCGCGAAATCGTCGTCGGGGCGGGGTCGGCGTCTAAGCCGTACTGGTACCTCGACGAGCGCAACAAGCTGACCGGCTTCGAGAAAGCGGTGTTTGACGAAATCGACGCGCGGCGCCCGGAGTTCACGATCAGGTATCAGGTACAGGATTTCTCCAACCTTCTCCTGTCGCTGGAAGCGGGCAAAGTCGACGTGGCGGCGTACCAGCTTGAATACAACCCCGAACGCGCAAAAAAATACCTGTACGGCACGGTGGGCTACACCACGTTTCCCCTGCATTTGGGCGTGCGCGAGGACGACTTCAGCATACGCTCGTTCGCCGACCTGAAGGGCAAAACGGTCGTGCTGACAGGAAC
>NZ_BBPW01000532.1:0-502 GCF_001028545.1 Treponema endosymbiont of Eucomonympha sp.
GGGTCGGTAGTCGGATAAATCACTTTCACTTTCCCCTGTGCCACATGTCTATAGCCTCCAGCACCGTCGCATTTCCGTACACCACATAGTTTGCCGCGCCCTTGGGCATTCGTCGAAGCTGGTAAGTATTTCTTTCACAAGGTTTTCGGCGAGCGTCGCAGTCAGGTCAGACGCCTTAATGTTACACAGCCGCTTGATTGCCTCGGGGTGCTTCACCGCCCAGCCGTACTGCGCCTGAAAACGCTCCACATACGCCATGTAGGTGCCCCATCGTCATCGTGCCAGTCCTTTCTGCCCAGATCCTTGCGCAGGATGCCGATGCCCTTGCTCCCGCTCGGATATATCAGCGTGCACAGGTTCGGTCCCGTGGCAACGATGTACACGCTGGTCTGTGCGCCCGCGCCGGTTCCGCCTATGCTGATGCAGTTTTTGCCGTCCGCTGCGCTCAGCCGAGTCGCCAGCCCGTCTATCTCATTCTGATCGACAGACAGGTTGAAATTGC
>NZ_BBPW01000533.1:0-499 GCF_001028545.1 Treponema endosymbiont of Eucomonympha sp.
TGCCTTCCGCGCGGTCGGCGCCCGCGAGCAAGCCCAGCTCGAAGCAGGCGACGCCGGTGCCGCGGTCGTTGTGGTTGTGCAGGCTGACCAGCACCCGCTCGCGCTCGCTTATGTGCGCGCAGAAATACTCGATCTGGTCGGCGAACACGTTCGGCGTGGTGTACTCGACGGTGGTCGGCAGGTTGAAGATGATTTTGCCCCCGTCCGGAGCGGGCGGCGCGAGCCACTCCCGCTTCACCGCCTCGCAGATCTCCAGCGCGAAGTCCGGCTCCGTGCTGGAAAAACTCTCCGGCGAATACTCCAAGCCCAGCCGGATTCCCTCCGCCCTGCCGATATGCTTCTTTATGAAGCGGATTCCGCCGACGGCGACCTCCACGATTTCGCTCTTCGTCATGCCGAAGGTGTATTTCCGCTGGGCGGGGGAGGTGGAATTGTACAGGTGGAATATCGCCGACTTCGCCCCCGCGATAGCCTCGAACGTGCGCACGACCAAATGCTC
>NZ_BBPW01000534.1:0-498 GCF_001028545.1 Treponema endosymbiont of Eucomonympha sp.
TAGGGAACGTCCGAGTTCTTTGAAAGAACTCGGCATAGAGGCAAAGCCGCGCCGCGCTCATACGCCCATATCAGAGGTAACGATATGGGCCGGCAGAGAGGTAGCGATATGGGCGTATCAGAGGCGGCGTTAAGGGCAGCAGAGAGGCACTGTCTAGAACAGGACAGAGACGCTGTCTAGGGCAGGACAGAGGCACTGTTCTGTTCGAGTGTGAGACCGACACCCGCCCGTGCAGGTGTCGGCTTCCCGCTTCTTTTACTAGCCGCTTGCCGCTATGCAGAGTTTGCCGTGCGCTTGCGGCGTGCGGCAAACTCGACCGTTACCCGTAGGGTAACGCCGCGCCTCTGTGCTGCCCTGTTCGCTGTCTCTGTGCTGGGCTATTCGTTGACGCTGTGCCATTCACTTACAGGCAAAGCCTCTATGCCCGCGAGTTTGCGGCGAGCCACCCTATATGGCGAGTTTCCTCAAGAAACTCGGACGTTGCCCGTAAGGGCAGCG
>NZ_BBPW01000535.1:0-498 GCF_001028545.1 Treponema endosymbiont of Eucomonympha sp.
TGAAGAAGGTCGCGCTCCAGCACGGGCTGGTGTGCCTTCTGCACGAAAACCCGTTTGCGGGCATAAACGGGTCGGGCAAGCACAACAACTGGTCGATTTCCACCGACACCGGCTTAAACCTGCTGGAGCCCGGCGATTCGCCCAGCGAGAACGCGCAGTTCCTGCTCGTCCTGACCGCGATTATCAAGGCTATCGACGAATATCAGGACGTGCTTCGCGTGTCCGTGGCGACCGCCGGAAACGACCACCGCCTCGGCGCGAACGAAGCGCCCCCCGCGATAGTGTCTGTCTTCCTCGGCGAAGAGCTGACCGGCATCCTCGACGCGCTTGAAAGCGGCAAGCTCTACGGCAAGAAAGAAAAAGTGGATATGACTATCGGCGTGAACGTGCTGCCGCGCTTCCCGAAAGACACCACCGACCGCAACCGCACCTCTCCGTTTGCGTTCACTGGCAACAAGTTCGAGTTCCGAATGGTCGGCTCGACGCATTCTATCGCGT
>NZ_BBPW01000536.1:0-497 GCF_001028545.1 Treponema endosymbiont of Eucomonympha sp.
CGCCGAGTAGCCAGCGTTCGGCGGCAGCCGAATGACCGAGTTCTTTGAAAGAACTCGGCATACGGGCAGCGCGCAACGCGGAGGGCGTAAAACTGCCTAGATACATTCTATAACTACCTAAATATATTTTATAACTGTCCAGATATATTTTGTAACTGCCTAAATATATTTTGTATCTGCCTAGATATATTTCATAATTGTCTAGATATACTTTATATCTACCTAGATATATTTCATAATTGCCTAGATATACTTTATATCTGCCTAAATATACTTTGAAACTGCCTTGTTTTATTTTGGATTTGGGCAGTTACGCTTCGCAGAAAGGCAGTTATGCTTTATAACAAGGCAGTTATACGGCATAATTGCCCTGAAGCGCGGACGGCGCGGGGGTGGGGAAACTGCCGCGCATAGAAGCGACCGGCGCAAAAGGCTGCGAAACGAACAGCGGAGGGACAAAATGGCAGAAAAGGGCGAAAAACTGAACGCGGAAGCGG
>NZ_BBPW01000537.1:0-496 GCF_001028545.1 Treponema endosymbiont of Eucomonympha sp.
GGCGTGTTACGGGCAACGCTTCCCCTCATTCCGCAAGGCGGCGGCGAGGCTGGTGCAGGTTATCGCGCTGAATACGACGGAGCGGCTGTATCGGCTCCCGGTGCCGCCGCTTATCCGCGGCGCCGACATGCCGTTCTACCTCCGCTTTGCGCTGAGCCAGATCGCCTCCGACCGCGAGCTGCTGCCGCCCGATTTTGCGTACCTGCTGACCTCGTTTGCGGGGGGAGCGCAGAGCGCGGTTGCCAAGCGCTGTCCGGAGGAACTCGCCGCGCTGTTCAAGGCGCGGTACCGTGAACGCTACCCTATGAGCATTAGACTCAGCCTTTCGCGACGGCCGCTCCCGACGGGACGCTACGCTCCGGCGTCCCCGGTGCTGCAGACGAAAGACCTGCCGACCGGTTTCCTGCACGAGGCGGCGTATATACCCGTATACCGCCAAAAGCTGTCGCCGTTCATGGCGGAATGCGTCGGCGAACTTGACGCATACTCCCGCATT
>NZ_BBPW01000538.1:0-495 GCF_001028545.1 Treponema endosymbiont of Eucomonympha sp.
CAGGGAATACCTCGTGATTCCGCCCGCTGCTATGAGCGAAAGGAACAACCCATAGCCCGCGTCGCCGAAAAGCATCCCGAAAAAAATGCAGAAGAACAGCAGGAACCAGCCCGAAATGTCGTATTCGCGGTAACCCGGCACCGTCTCCAGAAAATCGGTGAGCGGGTAAATCAGGCTTACGAGGCGGTTGTTCTTCAACTTTGTTGGCACGGGGTCGTCTTCCGCCGGTTCGCCGAGTGAAAGCGCCCAGCCTTCCTGCTTTGCCTCGCTGCATAACGCTTCGGCATCGGACTGCGGCACATAACCGATGAGCCACGCCAGCGTTTCGCTCCCTGCCGTTTCGGCGTTCATGCCGGAACACACGTTTTCAAACTCAATGTCCCCCAGAAGCTGTTTTCGGTGCCACCCGAACGCCTGCGTATACGTCGCCTCTCCCTGAAGCCGTTTATCTATGCGACCGATTTCCGTATTGAGTGCCGCAATTTCCGCCTCAAG
>NZ_BBPW01000539.1:0-494 GCF_001028545.1 Treponema endosymbiont of Eucomonympha sp.
GTCGGGGGGGGCGGAAGGCGGGTGTGCGCCGGAAGAACCGCCTGACGCGGGCACCGCCGAAACTCTGCGGGCGAATTGGCAGAGCAAAGAAGCGAGGCTGTTCGGCGCCGGGTTACCCGCGCCGCGCGCGGGTAACCCGGCGCAGAGGCAGGACGCACAAAAGCGGGGGGGAAACCCCCGCTCTTTTTTTATGCCCAAACGCGGCGGCTTCCGCCAGCGGGGGTTACCGAGCAATAGCCGGGCGGGTTCAGCGCAGTTGCCTGCCGAGCAATCCAACCGAGGGGCGGAAGCCTAAATGCCATACTACGGGTAAGCGCCTACCGTGTTTATCAAGAAGGCTTTGCTGGTGGTTTCCACCAGCGGGGCTACCGAGCGCGTCTTTGTCGACGACCGGATACCGACTGAGCCACGCTTCGAGCAGGCGGGCGGTTCGCTCAGGCGGCGGAGCGTCGCCTTGCCCGCCCGAAGCGGTTTTGCCGCGCGCCGGTTTCGGG
>NZ_BBPW01000540.1:0-493 GCF_001028545.1 Treponema endosymbiont of Eucomonympha sp.
AGCACGGACGTTGAGCCACGACGCAAGGCTTGCGCGGAGCGCCTGCACGTCCTTCGCGTGGGCGCGGTCCATAGAAATGCGCCCCGCAAGCCGCTCAATATCGAGGATTGACGCGAGCTTATCTCGCGTTGCGCTGAGATTCCGGCGGTCTTCGGCAAAGCGGCGGACATATGTTTGCCGAATGCGGACTGCGTCCGCGTCGCGGAGCGGGAACAGCAGCCAGTTTTTCAGAAGCCGATACCCCATAGCTGTTTTGGTAAAGTTCACCGCCTCAAGCAAGGTATGCGCGCTTGTCGCGTCGTGCAGGTTCTCCGTAATCTCAAGGTTCCGTCGCGACGAATCGTCGATAAGCAGGTAGTCAGCGTCGCGGAATACCTGAATGTTTGAAATATGCGGCAGGGACGAAGCGGAGTTTTTTGACAGATAGTCGATCAGCAAGCCGGCGGGTGGCGCTTCGGGCGGAGACTCGGCAAGGGGAGAAGGGGGGAGGTTT
>NZ_BBPW01000541.1:0-493 GCF_001028545.1 Treponema endosymbiont of Eucomonympha sp.
TTACCTTGAGCTTAAACGCATTATCGAAGGGGCTGGGTTAAGAGTAAACATGCTTTTTGGCTCGGAAAGCAAAGGCGTATCCGAATGGAAAGCTATTCCGAGAGCGCAGTTTAACCTTGTTCTTTCGCCGTGGGTTGGACTTTCTGTTGCCGAACACTTAAAAGAAAAATACGGACAGCCGTATCTTCATATACCGGTTATCCCGATAGGCGAGGAAGCGACAAGCGCTTTTATACGCCGGATAGTCGAGTATGCGGGGGTCGATAAAGAACCGTCAGAAACGTTTATAACGGAAGAAGCCGCACGGTATTATTATTTTCTTGAGCATTTTGCAGAATTTTTCTCTGAATTCTGGTTTGGTTTGCCCGCGACTTTTGCCACAGTGGCGGATGCGTCTACAAACATTGCGGTAACCAAATTTCTCAGCGACCAAATGGGGCTTATACCGGTAAAACAGATTATAACCGATAACCCGCCGGAAAAATACCGGGAC
>NZ_BBPW01000542.1:0-491 GCF_001028545.1 Treponema endosymbiont of Eucomonympha sp.
TATGCAGAAAGCGATAAGCCGCAGAAAATAATGCGGCGCGGCGTCCAGCCGCTTGAAATCAGCCGACCACAGCAAATCCAGTTGGTTTTTGAATACCGCGTCGATAATTGCGTCGCCGGTGCCGCTGAAACCTTTTTCAACCGCGGTAAGATAATCTTCAAACGCTTTTGTGTATTTTTCAAGTCCTATATACGCAACGCCCCGATTATGAAACGCCTTCGCATAATCCGGTTTCAGCCGTATCGCTGCGTCAAAATCCGCTATCGCTTTGCTGTAGTCGCCTTTCTTTTCATACGCAATTCCTCGATTATTAAACGCCTCCGCGTAATCCGGCTTCAGCTCTATCGCTGCGTCAAAATCCGCTATTGCTTTGCCATAATCGCTCTTGCTAAGATAGGTATTGCCGCGATTATTGTAGGCAGGTGCAAGATTCGGGTCGAGCTTTATTGCCTGAGTATAATCCGCAGCCGCCCGGTCGTAGTCGCCTTTTT
>NZ_BBPW01000543.1:0-491 GCF_001028545.1 Treponema endosymbiont of Eucomonympha sp.
CCTCGTGAAACGTTACTTCGTCCGCCGGCACGCTGTGCACGGTAGCTTCCGCCTCCGCGAGGCGTCCGAATATGTCGAGCGCCCGCGCTTTTGCCGATTCGCGGACGCCCGACGCACTGAGCAGCGCCCGAATGTCCTTCCACGAGCGGTTCTGGTGTTCGTGCCGGTGCTCGCCGTGCGGTTCGGGAGCGTCGTCCAGACGCACGACGGCGCGGGTTCCGGCGATTCCGCAGCGGGACTCGCGGCGAAACTCCAGCTCCCAACCCGATACGCCGAGCTTGCCGAGTTCCTGCCGGAGGTATTCGGGGTCAACGCCCAGCCCGACCAGCGCACCCAGCGTCATATCGCCGGATATTCCGGCAAAGCAGTCAAAATGCAGCGTCTTCATGCAGGTACTCCTGCGTCAGATAATTTCGAGTTCCGGCGGCGTTCAGTATATGTCCGAACAAACGTCGCGGGGCGTCGCCCTCCGCCTTTTCCGCTCACCGTCG
>NZ_BBPW01000544.1:0-488 GCF_001028545.1 Treponema endosymbiont of Eucomonympha sp.
CGATATATTTGCGGTATTCGTCCAGCGTCGTCGCGCCTATCGCGCGAAGCTCGCCGCGGGCAAGGGCGGGCTTGAGCAGGTTGGACGCGTCCATTGCGCCCTCGCTCGCCCCCGCGCCCACGAGCGTATGCAGCTCGTCTATGAACAGAATGACGCTGCCCTCGGATTTCTGCACCTCGCCGATGACGGCTTTCAGGCGTTCCTCAAACTCGCCGCGGAACTTCGCGCCCGCCACGAGCGCACCCAAATCGAGCGCGAGCAGGCGTTTATTGCGGAGGGATTCCGGCACGTCGCCCGACACTATCCGGCGGGCAAGCCCTTCGGCAATAGCCGTCTTGCCCACGCCCGGCTCGCCGATAAGCACGGGGTTGTTCTTGGTGCGGCGCGAAAGCACCTGCATGACGCGGCGGATTTCCTCGTCCCGCCCGATTACGGGGTCGATTTTCTCCTGCCGCGCCAGCGCGGTCAGGTCGCGGCAATACTTTTCG
>NZ_BBPW01000545.1:0-488 GCF_001028545.1 Treponema endosymbiont of Eucomonympha sp.
TTCGTGCATGACGGTGGTTCCCACGGCTAGGTGAGCCCCCAGGCGGACTCGGTCGGCGTCACCAATGCGCACACCAGTGGGGACGACAAAGTCAACCATGCGCGGGAATTTGTCGATCAGAAGAACGGTGAAGGGGGCATGGGCAATGCGTGCCTCCATGCGGGCCTTTTCGAGATCGGCCATGCGGATCGGGCCGATCGTCGTCCAGGCATTGTTTGGGAGTACGCCGAAGATGCCATCGAGGTTGATGGTGCGGGGAATAGCTAAGCGGGACGACAGAAGGTGCAGGCGCAAATATGCGTCGGAAACGTCGACCGGCGCGGCGTCGAGATCGATGACAGTGTGCACCACCTCAGTGTGCACATTGCGGATAGCGTCACGACCAGCTTCGGTTACTCGGTGCAGATCAGCAGGGGCGGAAGAGTCGTCGGGGCAGCCCAGCTGAGGCTCAGGGTACCAGGTATCCAGCACGCCCCCGTCCTCATGGA
>NZ_BBPW01000546.1:0-489 GCF_001028545.1 Treponema endosymbiont of Eucomonympha sp.
ACTACCGACCCCGGCAAGTGGCCGAATAATTCTATCGCCGACTATTTCGGCATACGCTCGATACGTGGCGTCGAAAACAGCGACGAAATCTGGTAAACCGCGCCGGAATGGCATATCGGCGCACGGTGCGCCCGTCTGTCGCACATGCGCACAAAACCGACGGGCGGATATGCGTCGCTCCCGGCGGCAGCCGTGCGTCCGAATTCTTTGAAAGAACCCCGCATAGAGGCGGCGCGGCAACCGGAGGGCGCATATCCGTCTAAACAAGGCAAAAACACGTCCATAGCGGGCGCGAAACTGTCCTGTTTTGATTTATAATCGAACAAGCATGAGTTAAAACCGGACGGTTTTGAAACGCGCCTGCTCAAACCCGTCCCGCGGCTGGGCAATTATAAAATGCGGACGAACAGCCCCGCTTCGTCTGTATGTCGAGTTCCCTCGCGGAACGCGCGGGTGTGCCGCGAACCTGCGGCGCGCGGCATACGTCAA
>NZ_BBPW01000547.1:0-486 GCF_001028545.1 Treponema endosymbiont of Eucomonympha sp.
GCCCTTCAGGTCGGCGAACGAGTGTATGCTGAAGTCGTCCTCGCGCACGCCCAAATGAAGGGGATATGTGGTATAGCCGACCGCGCCGTACAGGTACTTTTGCGCGCGCTCGGGGTTGTATTCAAACTGGAACGCCGCCACGTCGACTTTGCCCGCCTCCAGCGACAGGAGAATATTGGCAAAACTCTGCGTCTGATACCTGAACGCGAGCTCCGGGCGCCGCGCGTCGATTTCGTCAAACACCGCCTTCTCGAAGCCGGTCAGCTTGTTGTTCCCGTCGAGGTACCAGTACGGCTTAGCCGCCGCCGACGCCCCGACGATGATTTCACGCGGTTTGCCCTTGCTGTTCTTGGCGTTCCCCGCCGCGTTCGCCGACAATGCCGCCGCGAATGCCAGCGCCGCCGCGATGATTCTCTGTTCTGCTTTCATATCATAGCCTCCATCAAGCGCCTTGCGCGCGTTTTGTTGCTGCCCCGTACCGAAAGG
>NZ_BBPW01000548.1:0-485 GCF_001028545.1 Treponema endosymbiont of Eucomonympha sp.
CTGCCCGGGCAGCAGTTCTTTTATCCGTTCCCACGCCTCGGCGCTTATATCATGCCGGTGAATGCCTTCTTTTCTTTTCATGCTTCCCATTTTACCTCTTTCCCTTTATCCAGTCCACACTACCTAGGGCGGACGAGAGACCGATACTGCCCTAGGCAGTGTGGACTGGAAGGTAGAGGAATAAACACCTGACATGAATGGCGGCGATGAAGGAAGCGGTGAGCTTTGCGTAGCGTGTGGCAATTCCCCGCCAGCGCTTGAGGGCGCGGAAGACGTTTTCAATGACGTGCCGTACCCGATACAGTTCATGGCTGTACGCTCTCTGCTCTTTCCGGCTTTTAACCGGAGGGATGACTGCTGCTATATCCGCTTCCTTAAGCATATCGAGCAGTTCGTTCGTGTCATACGCTTTGTCCGCAAGGAACGCTTCCGCCTCCAAATCCTCCATAAGGAGAGGCGCTTGGCTGCAGTCCGCGACAGTACCG
>NZ_BBPW01000549.1:0-484 GCF_001028545.1 Treponema endosymbiont of Eucomonympha sp.
CGCATAGTTTTTTTGACAGCGAAAGCGCTACGAATTTTGGGTCAGCCTCTGCATTAATCCGCGTTCCGTCGGCATACAGTTTATTGTCGCTGGTTGTTATGTGCAAATCGACAGCGGTAATCGCTTCGGAAAACTCGACAAGCAGGCTTCCGGCGTTTTCCGCGGAAAACGAGCGCAGTTCCGGCGCGGAAAAATCCCCGGACAGCACTGTCACGGCAAAACCCGCGCCGTTTGTCCGACAGGAAAACACAGAAGCTGAAACAGAACACGCCGACATGATGAGCGCCGCTACGAAGACGTCTCGAATAGCGCATATCAGTTTTTGAGGGTTATGCATAAAACCTTCTTTTAGAAACGGTAAAAGCCTTCGTGTTGTCTTTTATGGAGATTTGTTTCAGGATTTATGCACGAAGCATGAAAAAACCTTTTATAAGCGGCTGCTTATCTGAAGGGTTTGAGTAAAAATTCGATTAGCCCTTGCTTA
>NZ_BBPW01000550.1:0-965 GCF_001028545.1 Treponema endosymbiont of Eucomonympha sp.
TATATTTTTTTCTTGCCAGCAACGGTCTTTTTTTTACCTTTTCGAGTACGCGCATTCGTATTCGTCCGTTGCCCACGCACTGGTAAACCCTTTCGGTGTCGAAGTCCGCGATAACAACCGATATCCATAAGGCGTTTAATGTTAAGACCAATTTCAGTGCGTAGACGTCCTTCGATCTTATAATTCGCCTCAATCATCGAACGCAAGTTCGCCAATTCTTGTTGAGAAAGGTTATCTATCATAATATGAGGTGGTATTCCCATTTTTTGACAAATATCAGACGCGCTGGAATGTCCAATACCATAAATATACGTTAATGCGATATTTATATGTTTATTAGGGAGATCAACTCCTGCAATTCGAGCCATCTATTACTCCTTAACCCTGTCGCTGGTTATGCTTCGGGTTTGAACAAATAATACGGACGATGCCATACCGCTTGATAATCTTGCATTTGTTACACATCAATTTTACACTAGTTTTTACTTTCACACTCTCTCCTTTGCTTTGCTGTTTCAATTGAAAACAAATAAAACAGACTATAAATTCTGTGACTGGATTCTTCCTTTCTTAATCAAGCCGTTATGATGATGTGTTTTTAATAATGCTTCCACTTGACTCATTGTATCAAGGTCAACGCCAACAAGAATTAAAAGCGATGTGCCACCCATAAGCATGGATATTGACTGTGGAAATCCACATACACGTTGGATAAACGAAGGTAAAACAGCGATAAGTGCCAAATATAGTGAACCAGGCAATATCAGTCGATTAAGAACCATTTGTAAATATTTTTCCGTTTTATCTGTTCTGATGCCAGGAATTGAACCGCCGTTTTCCCGAATATTTTTTGCAATTTCTATAGGGTTAAGCGTTACCTGTGTATAAAAATATGCAAAAAACACAATCAGCAGGACTAAAAACAAGTTATACCACATCCCAGTAGGCGAAAGAATCCCCGCTAT
>NZ_BBPW01000551.1:0-484 GCF_001028545.1 Treponema endosymbiont of Eucomonympha sp.
ACCTTGGGTGAAAATAGGCGATTCGTTCCGCGCCCAACTAAAAGCAAAACAATATCGTGAAGTCAGAGGGAACCGCTTCCGACTCAAAGAACTCCTCGTATACCCGCTTGCGCAGCAACATAAAATCCGCTCTTGTCCTGTTTCGGGGGCGCGGCAGGTCGACCGCTATGATTTTCTTTATGCGCCCGGGCTTGCTCGTCATTACGACGACGCGGTCGCCGAGGTATAAGGCTTCGTCAATGTCGTGCGTTACGAGTATCAGCGTTGTCCGCTCTTTTTCCCAAATGCGCAGCACCTCATTTTGCATGCTTATCTTCGTAAAGGCGTCCAGCGCGCCGAACGGCTCGTCGAGGAGCAGAGCGCGCGGGCGGTTGATTATGGTGCGCGCAAGGCTCACCCGCTCCTGTTGCTCGCCGTATGGCAGTTTCTCGGCGACAGAAACGTGCTCAACCCGTCGGTATTCCCCAGCCCCCACAGGATAGGG
>NZ_BBPW01000552.1:0-484 GCF_001028545.1 Treponema endosymbiont of Eucomonympha sp.
AGGAATATCAGGCGGGGCTGAAGCTCCACAACGCGGTCGACTTCGACGACCTCATCGTGCTGCCAGTCGCGCTGTTCCGCGGGCACCCCGACGTGCTCGATAGATACCGCGCGCGCTACCGTTACCTGCTGGTCGACGAGTTTCAGGACACCTCCGAACAGCAGTACGAGCTTATGCGCCTACTCGCGGACGGCAACGTCGCGGTGGTGGGCGACGACGACCAGTCGATTTATTCGTGGCGCGGCGCAAGCTACGAGAATATCCGCCGCTTTGAGCGCGACTTTCCCGCCGCGCGCGAAATCCGCCTCGAGCAGAACTACCGCTCCACCGAGACGATTCTCGCTGCGGCGAACGGCGTCATCTCGCACAACACGAAGCGCAAGGATAAAGCGCTCTGGTCGGGCAAGGGGTCGGGCAAGCCGATAGAGGTCTACTTCCCCGAAAACGAGACGGCAGAGGCGGATTTCATCGCCGAGACGATTCT
>NZ_BBPW01000553.1:0-483 GCF_001028545.1 Treponema endosymbiont of Eucomonympha sp.
CTTGCCTATCGCGTCGAGTTCGTCTATGAACACGATGCACGGGGATTTGTCCCGCGCCGACTTGAACAGGTCGCGCACGCGGCTCGCGCCCACGCCGACGAACATCTCGACGAAGTCGGAGCCGGATATGCGGAAGAACGGCACCTCCGCCTCGCCCGCCACCGCGCGCGCCAGCAGCGTCTTGCCCGTGCCCGGCGGTCCGACGAGCAGCACGCCTTTCGGAATCTTCCCGCCGATATCGGTGTACTTCTTCGGCGACTTCAGGAAGTCCACCACCTCCACCAGTTCTTCTTTTGCCTCGTCCACGCCGGCGACGTCGCTGAAGCGGGTTTTGACCTGCCCTTCCGCCACCGCGCTCGAGCGCGATCCGTTGCCGAAAAGCCCGCCGCTCAAGCCCCCCGTTCATGCGGCGGAAGAGGAAGAAATACATGACGAGCATCAGCACTATCGGCACGACGAGGCTCCAGAAAAGCTGGGCGAAGA
>NZ_BBPW01000554.1:0-483 GCF_001028545.1 Treponema endosymbiont of Eucomonympha sp.
GTGGGGGGCGGAGTGGGCGGGGTCGTCGCGGTTTACATAGTAGCCGTGTATCTGTTTGGCCGGGTCAGGTTCTTCCAGGGCGCGCTCCGGAACGCGGGTGGCGTGAAGCCCGGCGTTGGGCGAAAGTTTCGCGCCCCACGCTGTTTCAAACTTAGCCTGAACCGCGGGGCTGGCGACGGACTGATAGCACGTATACACATTCGGCAAAGCGCCCATATCGCAGGCGCCTTGTACGTTGTTCTGTCCGCGCACGGGGGCGACACCGGTAGACGGACGCCCGAAGTTTCCCGTAATAAGCAAAATGGCGCAGATGCCTTTTATAACGTCCGTTCCATGGGTAAAATGCGTGAAGCCCATTACCCACATAACGACCGAGTTGCGGGATTGTTGCAAAGACCGAGCCGATTTTCGTATATAATTGGTATTTCACCCGCAAATAGCTCCTGCATATTCCGGCTTCTAATTGAAGCGAACGTCCTTGAA
>NZ_BBPW01000555.1:0-483 GCF_001028545.1 Treponema endosymbiont of Eucomonympha sp.
TCGGTATTTTCTTCCCACGCTGCCGAACGGGTGTCATAATGCCTGCGGGAGTCAACGCGTAAATCGAACCCGCGCGCCCTTTGGCTGGCAATGCGGGCATATATTTGGGCGAAAAACAAACTATAAGCCATGCTGATATAACACTATGAAACAAATCTTGTTCCGATACATCATGCGTAAAATGGAGGCGTCCGACGCCGAGTCGGAGACGACGGTGTTGCTGCAACTCGCCCTTGCGCCGGCGTGCGCGGCACTGTGCCTGCTGCATGTCGCGATTCTCTGCGTTACTCCTGAAACGCGGGGGGCAGCGACAACGGCGTACCACCTTGCCAGCAGCGCGGCGTGCGCAGCGTGTTTCGCGTTGCTCCGCTGCCGGAAATATGCCCTGTGCGGACTCGCGCTGTGCTGCGACGCGGCGGTCTATGCGACGTTCGCCGTCGTCCGCTTCGGGCTGGAAACCCACGCGCTGCTCTATCTCCTCGT
>NZ_BBPW01000556.1:0-483 GCF_001028545.1 Treponema endosymbiont of Eucomonympha sp.
GTCCACGAGTCTCCGGAGGGAATGCAGGCGCACAGCGCGGCGAACACTTCCGGCACCGTTATCTTGCCGCGCGCGGCGGCGTTGTCGAGGCACAGAGAGCGCTCGTCCTCGTCCGCAAAGCGCACCGCCGTATTCTGCGCCGCCTCGCGGATAAACGCCTTCCACGTGCGGTAGCCCAGTTTCCGCTCGTCGAAGCTGCTGTTCAGAAGCTTCATCCTGATTTTCACCGCGCCTATCGCCGGATCGCGCCCGCCCTTCCTGCCCCGTTCCTTCTCGCCCAGCATAATGCCGATAGTCTCGACCAGAAGCTGGAACGCCTGAGGCTTGGAGATAATCTCGGTGCCGTTCGTATCCTCCGCGGCGGCGTCGGCGGAGCCGTCGTCGATAATCTCGCGGTAGTCGAGGTATTCGTCCGCCATATTGAGCAGGTCTTCCGACGCGTTGTTCTTCACGTCGCAGATGATAAGCGTCTCCTTGCCGTAC
>NZ_BBPW01000557.1:0-481 GCF_001028545.1 Treponema endosymbiont of Eucomonympha sp.
TAATAAACTCGTAGGAAAACGAACCCAACACGCTGCCTTGTTGTTTCGTTATTTCCGAATTGAACTTTTGGAATAGGTCGCCCTGCTTGATATTCTTGAAACTGACCTATGAGATAATCCATGTATGAAGTCTGCGCTTGGTTTATAACCAAATTAAATTCATCGGGAGTAATGTAGCCGTTTTGATTCTTGGCTACAATAAACTGTATTAATTGATAAACTTCGTTGACGTTCATTTAGCATGAATTACAGACCAAATATAAGTAATTTATAAAAAAATACCCCACAATTTTTTGTAGGGTATTTTCATTTTCAGCATTTTATTTTTTAAGCTATTTGAGTAGCCAATTTCAGTTCATTAAGGAACTCTCTACCCTCTGCTGTATTAGAGGATGCAAGTTCTACAAGTGAATCAATCGGCTTTTGGTGTGGCATAATTGAACAGATAAACTTACCCGTTGCCCAATATGCTTTATTTCTT
>NZ_BBPW01000558.1:0-482 GCF_001028545.1 Treponema endosymbiont of Eucomonympha sp.
TATTTTTTTTAATTTTTTCCGTGCATAGCCGCAGTCAGCCGCGCGCGGAAATAACCCGCACGCTTAAACTGTTTCCTGCATAAGCCGAATGCCCTATCCCTAATACGCCAATGCGTCGACTCCCGCGTCGCCGCTGCCTTCGACTCGGACAAAAATCTTATTGGGAAGGCACGCCGCCCACTCCCCGTTCAGGGAAAGCGGCTGGTGTATAACGCATACCTTATTTGCGCACGGCGAATCGGCAAAATAAACCGTCCCGCCCTGTATAGCGATTCGAGAATCGCCGATTGCGCCGGGTATGCGCACTTCTTCGTCCCGGTCGAGCGGATACACCCACTGCCCCGAAGGGGATTCGATATGCGCCACCGCCCTGCCATCGCGCCGACCGGCGGCATATATGAACGAGAATACCGTCGCCCCGACCGACAGCGCAATAAACACAAAGTCAAACGGGCGCAACAGGCTGGTTTTTTTATGCACTT
>NZ_BBPW01000559.1:0-483 GCF_001028545.1 Treponema endosymbiont of Eucomonympha sp.
ACGCCGAGCGGAATGCCGATAACCGTTGCGGCGATAATCCCGATAAACACCGCGCCTTTCACCTTCCGCGCATACAGGAGTATGGTGATAAGCAGCCCTATGACGGCGAGCAGCGGCGGACCGCTCTTGATGTTGCCCAGTCCGATAAGCGTTCCGCCGCCTGTTACAACGATTTTAGCGTTTGCCAGCCCGATAAGCGCGACGAACAGCCCGATTCCCACGCCGACTGCCTTCTTGATATTCGGCGACAGCGCGTCGATAATCGCTTCGCGGATTCCGGTCAGCGACAGCACGACGAATATAATGCCTTCAAGGAGCACGGCGGTGAGCGCCGTCTGATACGAATACCCCAGCGCGCCGCATAGGGTGAACGCGACAAACGCGTTGATTCCCAGCCCGCTCGCGAGCGCGATCGGCACGTTGGCGACAAACGCCATAACGACGGTCGCCAGTGCCGCCGAGATGGCGGTAGCGGGAAACACC
>NZ_BBPW01000560.1:0-480 GCF_001028545.1 Treponema endosymbiont of Eucomonympha sp.
CTTCTTTAATCAGGGCGAAGTCTGCTCGGCGGGTTCGCGCCTTCTTATAGAAGAAAGCCTGCGCGACCGTTTCGTGAAGCGGCTTGCCGAGCGCGCAAACGCCCTGAGCCTCGGCAACCCGGAGCATAACCCTGATATGGGTCCGCTCGTGTCGAAGGCGCACATGGAACGGGTGCTGCGCTATATTGAAACCGGCAAAAAAGAGGGCGCGACGCTCGTCTGCGGCGGCAGCCGATACACGGAGGGCGAATGCGCAAAAGGCTTTTTTGTGCGTCCGACCATATTCGACAACTGCGCGCCCGGCATGACCGTCGTGCGCGAAGAGATTTTCGGGCCGGTCCTTACGGTGCAGACGTTTAAGACGGAGGCGGAAGCCGTCGCGCTGGCAAACGATACCGACTACGGGCTTGCGGGCGCGGTCTTCACGTCGGACGGGGCGCGGGCGCTCCGGGTGATAAAAGAGATTCGGGCGGGAATCAC
>NZ_BBPW01000561.1:0-481 GCF_001028545.1 Treponema endosymbiont of Eucomonympha sp.
CGCGAAGTCGCGCATTCGGCGGAGCAGGCGGTTTGCGACGCGCGGCGTCCCGCGGGCGCAGGACGCCAGAAGCTCAGCCGCGTCGCCGGCGACCGATACGCGCAGAATCGCGGCGGAACGGCGGATAATCTCCGCAAGGGCGTCCTCTCCGTAAAAGCCGAAGCGCTGCACTATCCCGAAGCGGCTGATGAGCGGGCTGGACACCATGCCGGCTTTCGTCGTCGCGCCCGCCAGCGTGAAGCGCGGAAGGGGGATTCGCATCGTGCGCGCACTCACGCCCTGCCCGATAACCCAGTCAAGCTCGTAGTCCTCCATAGCGATATAGAGCATTTCTTCCAGCGCGGGCTTGAGCCGGTGGATTTCGTCTATGAAGAACACGGCGTTTTCGCTGAGGGTGGAGAGGATTCCCGCAAGGTCTTTCGGCTTGTCGAGCGCGGGCGCGCTCGTTACCTTGAACTCCGCGCCGAGTTCCCGCGCGACG
>NZ_BBPW01000562.1:0-480 GCF_001028545.1 Treponema endosymbiont of Eucomonympha sp.
AGCAGTCATCCCTCCGGTTAAAAGCCGGAAAGAGCAAAGAGCGTACAGTCATGAACTGTATCGGGCGCGGCACGTCATTGAAAACGTCTTCCGCGCCCTCAAGCGCTGGCGGGGAATTGCTACGCGCAATGCAAAGCTCACCGCTTCCTTCATCGCCGCTATTCATGTCAGGTGTTTATTACTCTACATTCCAGTACACACTACCTAGTCGGTTACAAAATATAATTAGGCAGTTTTAGAATAGAACAGGACAATTATAAAGCAAAACAGGGCAATTTTAAGGCATAATTAGGCAGTTCTACGACTTCTGTGGACAATTATTTGCCCTTTTTTTCTGCATTGCCTATGATAAGTCTTGTGTAAATATGTATAATACCTGCTTCTATCTCTATACCGAATAGCCGTATAGTGCGCATTCCCGGCGCTCATCACGGCGGCTTTTGTCTGAAAATGCGCGCAAAGCCGTTTAATAACAGATAT
>NZ_BBPW01000563.1:0-480 GCF_001028545.1 Treponema endosymbiont of Eucomonympha sp.
TCTTCGGGCGGGATATATTCGTATAAGGTCGCCGGGTTTAACCGCCACGGCGACGACCGCGCTATCGACATAGGAGACTATTCGGACGTCGTTACCGTAGCCATACACGACCAGCCGGAGCCGCTGAGTCCCGGCGCCGACTGGACGGAAAAAACGGCTCAGATCGGCGGCGTGCAGTACTTTACCGTTCCGCTATCCGGCGGCGCGTATTATGTGCAGTGGCGGGACGAAAACAGCGTTTCCAATTCGGGGCCGGTATCGGTGGAGCTGTTCTGGAAGGACGGCATCGTGCTGGAAACCGCGGAATCCAGCGAAAGCGCCTCGTGGAAGCAGGAAAGCGGGAACCGGGCGGCTTTTTATCCGGGTACCGACGGGTATCTTTCGCTCGTCAGGGTACGGGGCGAGAGCAGGGTGCCGCTCGTTTTGAAGCTCGCGCGGGCGCCCGGCACGGAGGCGGACTCCGGCGCGTATAAAATCAGG
>NZ_BBPW01000564.1:0-479 GCF_001028545.1 Treponema endosymbiont of Eucomonympha sp.
CGCCCGTGTCGAGCGCGCCCGACGTTACCTCGACCTTTGCCGTTTGCGCCTCTATGCCGAGGCACATTTGAATGTCTTCCTCGTTTGCAATGAGCACGTCCGCCCATTTTGCCAGTTCCCGCATCACTTCGGGGGCTTTTTTGCCGTAGTTCCAGAGCTTCTTGCGGTAGTTCAGGTCGACGGAGACCGTCAGCCCCGCCGTCTTCGCCGTCTTCGCCGCCTCAAGCGCAGCGTCTGCCGCGCCCTGCGAGAGCGCGGGGGTGATTCCCGTCAGGTGGAACCACGCCGCGCCCGCAAAAATCGCCTTCCAGTCGAAGTCGCCGGGTTTGACGAGCGAGATGCTCGAATAGTCGCGGTCGTAGACGACGGCGGACGGGCGCTGCATTGCGCCGGCTTCAAGGTAGTAGACACCGACGCGACCCGCCGTCCGCCTGACAAACTGCACGTCAGCCCCGTAGCGGCGCACCTCATTTATGGCG
>NZ_BBPW01000565.1:0-480 GCF_001028545.1 Treponema endosymbiont of Eucomonympha sp.
GGACGGCCGCTCGTCCGCGCCCCGGTGCTCATGCTTCTCGGCTACGGCGCGGACCACAAGCCGTGCGGGGGAACAAGCTATTCGTGGACGGTTACCGGCGCCGACGGGGACTACGAGGCGAGCGGGGGAGACACCCGGTATTTTATCCTCACCCCGAAAGCGGAGGGGAGCTATCGCATTCGGGTCAGCGTAACCGGACGCAACTATATCACCGGAGCTATGGACACGAAGACGGCGGAGACGACCGTGGTGTGCGGCGTAAAAGAGTACAAAGGCGGCTTTAAAGCGCTGAGCAACTTTGCCCCCGGACAGTTTACCGAAGGCGGCAACGGCAACGGTTGGTCACTCGGCGCGTGGGGCGGCTATCTGGTGTGGTATCTGGGGGACGGAGTGCCGCCGCGGGGAAATAAAGCGGTTATAGTTGAAGGCAACGGCTTTTCCGGCTGGCAGGAACCTTCGGACATCTGGGTGTCCTATGAC
>NZ_BBPW01000566.1:0-479 GCF_001028545.1 Treponema endosymbiont of Eucomonympha sp.
TTCGCGCCGGCCGCTCCCGACGGGACGCTACGCTCCGGCGTCCCCAGCGCTGCAGACGAAAGACCTGCCGACCGGTTTCCTGCACGAGGCGGCGTATATGCCCGTATACCGCCAAAAGCTGTCGCCGTTCATGGCGGAATGCGTCGGCGAACTTGACGCATACTCCCGCATTGCGCGCAAATACGGACAGGGAAGCAAGCCGCCGGACGCACAAGCATACCTGCCTCCGCCCATTTGGCAGGACGACGCACGGCAGGCGTTCGAGACATTTCGGAAAGAACTGGGCTACGGCACGATGCTCGTGCGCGCGGGCGAATTCCTCCGCCGTTTTATCCCCGATGCGTCGTTTTCAAAGCAGACCTTCGTCGCGCTTATGCGGACGCTGGAGCGCGAGCTTATCGGAGTCGCGCCGGATATCCTCGCCTATCCGTATGCGGTGCAGGCGGACGACGAAATGGCGCTCTGCCGGCTGCAATACC
>NZ_BBPW01000567.1:0-474 GCF_001028545.1 Treponema endosymbiont of Eucomonympha sp.
CGCTCACGGACGACGGCGGCACCGGCATTCAGAAAGACGAGCTGAAGGCGGCCGGCGTCTATAAGCTCAAGGTGAGCGGCATAACGAAGAGCGGCGACGTTACGGTAACGGTGTCGAAGGCGGGGTATGCGTTCAAGGGAAGCCCGAAAACGGTGCAAGTGTACGCATCGTCGTCTGTTGCGGTGTCGGTCGACATTACGGCAAACGGGTCGGCAGCGGAAACCACGACGGCGCTGACGCTGAAGTTCGACCCGCCTATCGCGGTGCTTTCGGCGGATGACATTACGCTCACGGACGACGGCGGCACCGGCATTAAAAAGGGCGAGCTGTCGGCTCCCGCCGTCGGCTCGGACGGCGTCTATACGCTTGCGGTGAACAGCATAACGGCTGACGGCAAAGTTGCGGTGACGGTGTCGAAGGCGGGGTACGCGTTTGAGCCGAAGTCGCAGTCGGTGCTGGTATTCTGTCCGCCGA
>NZ_BBPW01000568.1:0-473 GCF_001028545.1 Treponema endosymbiont of Eucomonympha sp.
AAGCTCTGGGAACGCCGCGCTCCGCCGGTGCCGGTGCGCCGGAGCAGGGCGATAATCGCGTCGGCATTCGCGCCGCAGTCCGCGCCCGTCAGGCGGGGGCTGGCACAGGCGACGCGGATAAATCCGTGATTCATGGGGGCATTATCAAAGCCGCCGGAGCATATGTCAAGGAACTCGACATAGAGGCTTTGCCTATAAGTGAAGACGTATATGCAAACGCCGATTGGGGCTACCGAAATAGAGAGAAAGGGAACGGGCAAAACCCGTTTCCTATGACGGCGCTCGGCGGCGTTTCTGAGCCGTCCGCAGACTCTTGCGGGGAGTCCGCGAAGGGATAGGGAAAACGCTGGCGGACGCCGCAGTAGGCGAGCTTGCCGGGGATATCCGTATGATAGATTCGACATATATCAAAGCGCATGCGGCGGCAGTCAGGACATTAGTCGCACAAAAGGGGGGCT
The DNA here is from genome assembly GCF_001028545.1 of Treponema endosymbiont of Eucomonympha sp. Taxonomy (NCBI): domain Bacteria; kingdom Pseudomonadati; phylum Spirochaetota; class Spirochaetia; order Treponematales; family Treponemataceae; genus Treponema; species Treponema endosymbiont of Eucomonympha sp. Next base: position 459 of record NZ_BBPW01000568.1, read on the forward strand.
GATCAGTAAGTTACA
>NZ_BBPW01000569.1:0-473 GCF_001028545.1 Treponema endosymbiont of Eucomonympha sp.
ATACGGGTCGCCCACCGGAACTTGACGCTCTTAAAACAGAGCTTGAAAAACTCGGCAAAGAAAAACGGTTGCTTGTGCAAAACCAGAACTACGAGCAAGCGGCAAAGACGCGGGACCGCATATTTGTGCTACAGAATAAGTTTGACATGCTCCGTAGGAAGTGGTCAACAAATGAGACATTCGATGAGAAGCGAAAATCGGTTACAATGCGCGATATTTGTAAAGTCGTAGAAGCAATAACAGGCGTCCCTGCCTCGCAAATCGAATCCTCCGAATCGAAACAGCTACTCAATATGGAACGAGAGATTCGCCGAACGTTTATCGGACAAGTAGTAGCAGTTTCGACGATTGTTGCATCAATCCGACGTGCTCGGACGGGTATTTCGTCGGCAAAACGCCCGTCCGGCTCGTTCGTATTTCTAGTCCCGACAGGTGTAGGCAAGACGCAACTTGCAAAAACGCTAGCAAACTTT
>NZ_BBPW01000570.1:0-473 GCF_001028545.1 Treponema endosymbiont of Eucomonympha sp.
TTGAGAGCGCAAAATGCTTTGAAGAAACGCACGGCATCCCATACATTTCTACGCCGTTTCCTATCGGCGCGCTTGCGGGTGAGCGGTTTCTCGAAGCTGTCGGCAACGCTGTCGGAATCGGCAGTGCCCGCGTAAAAAGCGTTATTGCGGAAGAAAAAAACGTGTACTATGACTATTTTGAGCGCATTTCGGATATCTATAACGATGCCGACCTTCAGCGGTACGCAATTGTAGCGGCAGACTCCAATTACGCGCCCGCACTGACGCGTTTTGTGTCGGACGAGCTCGGCTGGTTGCCGGAGCTGGCAGTCGTTACCGACGTACCCGACGACGAACAACAGGCGGCTGTCCGTGCTCAGTTTACCGGGTTGAATTCGGGACTTTCTCCCGTCGTCTACTTCGACAGCGACACGTCGTCGGTAAAGAAATATCTCCGCGATATATGGGAGCCGAACCGGAACAATCGCTATTAT
>NZ_BBPW01000571.1:0-474 GCF_001028545.1 Treponema endosymbiont of Eucomonympha sp.
GTTTCAATTGCTTCTTGACATACGCCATCTGCCTCTTCCAGCGAGGCGCCTCCGCCTCGAACCGTCGAGCAAGCGCCGCGCGCTCGGTTTCCATCTCGCGAAGCCGTTTCTCATGATCTCGCTTTGCTTTTTCTCTTTGGGCCTCGACTTTGGAGATGGCTCGCTCGCGACGCGCGCGTTCAGCTTCAAGTTTGGCCCGTTCCCGATCTCGCTTCCGTTCTTCCCGTTCGTATTCCTTTGCGGCCTCTCGGGCTGCCTTGTCATCCAGAGCGCGCCCGCGCTTAATTGGCGTCGAAGGGTGCTTTCGCGAGCCCCGCTTGTGGGCTGGAAGCGAGTCCGGGAGGTCCGCCTGCTCTAAGCAGTGCCCACCAGATCCAACAGGGCGCTGCAGCACTACGCAGGGCCGTTTCATTATCGCGGCGCCGACGTCGAGATCATACACCCTGTTCCCGAAACCCAGGTGCGATAAGTTGT
>NZ_BBPW01000572.1:0-473 GCF_001028545.1 Treponema endosymbiont of Eucomonympha sp.
GTGACCAGCGGTCGGGCCGGCGTTCATCGGGCCGCCGGCCGGGTCCGGCGCTTTGCCGTGTACCACGATTTCCGGGCCGTCGAGGAATGCGCGGGGCGCGTTCCCCGGCGTCCCGTGTATCGTGTTATGCCGCCCCGAAAGCCCGCTGGCAATATAGCGCTGTCCCAGCGCGTCGTCTATGATGATTTCCCTGTCGTCCGAGTGGCGCACCGCGTCATTAAGCGCCTGAAAATGCGTCAGCCCTGCGCTAATCCGTGTCATGCCGTTCTCCCCGCTAAAATCTCTTCGCGCCGCGCCTTGCTGAACGCCATAAGCGCGGGCGCGGCTTTGATAAGGTCGAAGTCTATAGAGGAAAGCGGCGTTTTGTTCCGTATGAGCGCCGTGTAGATTCCCGCCCGGTCCGCCTCCCCGATGATGATGAAGCCCTTCAAAAGGTCGTCCTCTACAAAGAACTTGCGGTACAGCGCGCCCTC
>NZ_BBPW01000573.1:0-477 GCF_001028545.1 Treponema endosymbiont of Eucomonympha sp.
TGGCTGTTCCGCAACAGGTGGTCTATGAGCGCGCTGTCTTCGCACACGGTCTTCGTGCCCTCGTCGTAAGACACCCGCGCCGCCTGCACGATTCGCGCGTCTCCGCCGAGATAATCAACCAGCCGGACAAAGCCCTTGTCCAGCACGGGGAACTCTTTGTCGAGCAGCGCTTCTGCTTCGGGGACTACGCAATGCGCCATAAAACCCTCCGCCCAAAAGTATAGACAAGACGCTTGTGTTGTACAACCGGCATCTGCCCGTCGTTTGTGCAGGCGCGGAGCATTCCGAGAGCCAAAAGCATTTGCTTCCGGCAAGGCGGTCAGCAGCCGGGCAGGAAATCGCGTCGTCGCACACGCATGTCGGGGGAATCCGCCCGCACCGACTCGGCGCAAGCTGAAGCACCCGCTCATGTAGGAGGAGGGCGAAGAGAATACATATTTAGTGCGTGTATTCTTTGTGTTCCAGCCCCCGCACGGC
>NZ_BBPW01000574.1:0-472 GCF_001028545.1 Treponema endosymbiont of Eucomonympha sp.
ATGTATACGGAAATCACCGGTTCATTGCAGGGGCAGGGCAAACGCTTCGCCGTGGCGATAAGCCGCTTCAACGACTTTATCACCGCGCGGCTGCTCGACGGAGCCGTCGACTGCTTCGTCCGGCACGGCGGCAAGGCGGAGCGCCTCACGGTGGTCCGCGTCCCGGGCGCGTTTGAAATCCCGCTTGCCGCGGCAAAGCTCGCCAAAAGCAAGAAGTACGACGCCGTCATCTGTCTCGGCGCGGTCATCCGCGGCGCGACGCCGCACTTTGACTACGTCGCCGCCGAAGCCGCGAAGGGCGTGGCGCAGGCGGGGCTTTCATCGGGCGTGCCCGTCGTCTTCGGCGTCCTGACCACGGACACGATAGAGCAGGCGGTGGAGCGGGCGGGGGCGAAAGCGGGCAACAAGGGCTGGGACGCGATGATGAGCGCTATGGAAATGGCGGATTTGTTCGCAAAGCTCGACGCAAAAC
>NZ_BBPW01000575.1:0-471 GCF_001028545.1 Treponema endosymbiont of Eucomonympha sp.
GCGTAATCCACTGAACATACTTGAGCGGCAGACTGTCATAATAACCGACGCGGCGAAGCGTCGCTTCGATTTGGTCGGTAGGTATGTCGGCAGGAAACATAGAAAGGTAGGGGTTGCCGGGGATAACGTTTATCAAAGCAAACACAATAAGCGAAACCCCGAATAATATCACTAGGGACTGAAACAGCCGCCGCCCAATAAATTTTACCACTGTTTGCTTTTTTATGTAGATTAAACAACGGCTGGCGTCCAACGCCAGCCGTTGTGTTTATTTAAAGTACGCCTTTTCCACGTTAGGGAACCACTCCGTCGCCGTGGGCGCGTAGCCTACCAGCTTGGGGTTTACCGCAAAACCGGTGGATTTGAAGTAGAGTACGCCGATAGGGAGCTGTGCGTGGACATACTTGCCCCACGCGCCCCAGTTTGCCGCGGCTTCCGCGTCGCTGCCGGAACTGTCGGCTTTTTCAAAAA
>NZ_BBPW01000576.1:0-471 GCF_001028545.1 Treponema endosymbiont of Eucomonympha sp.
AAGGCATCGTTCCACCTTCAATACCGTTCTATACCTTTCCACCCGAACGGGACTTCTGTCCCTTGTTACCACAACCGGCAGTCGTACCCCTCCCGGAAGACGTTCCACGTCCTACAATAGGTTTCTTTTTGTTTTCTCCATATGGTGCTTATAGTAAAAAATCAGACATTATTCTATTCCTCTCCTCTGTCTTTACAAGGTGTGAAACCGACTAGACCATTCCTGTTTAACGACTGAATCAATTTTTTAAACCTAAACTCCTTATTGTTGCTCATTTTGCAGGGTTTTGCCCAACAGCATTTTTTATTAATGTTATTTGCAGTCGGTTCACCATTAACTCCATAAGGTATTCAAAGTTTTACCCCTGTTCTTCGCAATAACCCGTGCATCCATCAATTGATTCACCGCGTTAAACATAGCATGTACCACATTTACCGATGTGCTTGCCCCCAGTGATTTTGATCGCACGTC
>NZ_BBPW01000577.1:0-472 GCF_001028545.1 Treponema endosymbiont of Eucomonympha sp.
GCTATGCATTGCGGGCACCGTCTATCTTATGCTGAAAGAAAAGAACCTACGGCGGATTGGGCTGTGCGCGTGTGTTATCGGCGGCGGGGTCGGTAACCTGTTCGACCGCTTACTGAATGGGTTCAACGTGATAGACTTCATGAATTTTGGAATCGGGCGCCTCCGCACCGGTGTCTTAAATTTCGCCGATCTATCGGTTACGGCAGGCGCCGTCCTGCTGTTGCTCAGCGAACTGCGCGAGACGAAAAAACAGCTCGCTCCCGCAAACACCGACAATCCGTCAGATGACTGAAATCGAATTAAAAGCCCGCATAGCTGATTATGAATCGACGCGCCGCACACTTTCAACGTTCGCCGCATACGAGGGGCGTTACGACAAGCGCGACACCTATTGGCGTATGCAGCGAGGGGAAGCGTCCGGCGGGAAACAGGCGCTTTCGATACGCCTCCGCCGCGAATGCCCGCTGATTGG
>NZ_BBPW01000578.1:0-471 GCF_001028545.1 Treponema endosymbiont of Eucomonympha sp.
GGCTGAAAGGCACGGATGAAACGAGAGGAGAGGGGACCGACGGCGAATATGTGAAACAAGCGAAAATCGGTCATGCTGTAATGGACGCGGATATCGTCATATCGCTCAGCCACTTTAAGGGACACGAATGCGCCGGCTTCGGCGGCGCGCTCAAGAATATCGGCATGGGCTGCGGTTCCCGCGCCGGCAAAATGGAAATGCACTCTCAGGGCAAGCCGCACGTAGACCCCGCGCGGTGTATAGGCTGCGGCGCGTGCCAAAAAGTGTGCGCCCACAGCGCTATTACCGTTGCGGACAAAAAAGCGTCTGTTGACCACGCGAAATGCGCGGGCTGCGGGCGGTGCATAGGCGTGTGCCCCAAAGACGCGGTGCGGGCGGCGAGCGACGAGACGAACGAGATTTTGAACAAGAAAATCGCCGAATACTCGGCGGCGGTGCTGCGCGGGCGTCCCGCGTTCCACATAAACGTGG
>NZ_BBPW01000579.1:0-470 GCF_001028545.1 Treponema endosymbiont of Eucomonympha sp.
ATGACGACACGGGACAAGCTGCAATGCGGCGTGCTTCTGGGAGCGCTCGCCGTATTGGCGGTGCTGGCGCTTATCGCCGGAATCTTGCGGTGATCATGAAGAGAAGGCACGGACGGTTTGGAAACAAGGCTGACGCGGCGTTTTTTTCGTATGGCAAGGGTATACCTCTCTCGCCTCACCTGCCAATAAAAGCGGTCTTTTCCGCTGTGTGAAAGAACGGCGGACTGACTTCGGGCGCTAAAACATACGGGGTGCTTCCACGCTGAAATAAGAGAATAAGGAGAAGGACATGACAGGCTTAATCGAAAAAGCGAGCAGCATTCCTGACAATGCGGTCAAGGATTTCAAGATTGTCGCTCGGAATATCAACCGCGTGTTTCAAACTAAGCGAGGCGGGGAAGGCAAGCGGGAGTTCACGGCAATAGAGAACGTAGATCGGAAGAGCGTCGGGTAGGGAAGGGGGGTAGATC
>NZ_BBPW01000580.1:0-470 GCF_001028545.1 Treponema endosymbiont of Eucomonympha sp.
AGTAACTGCGTTCGATGGGCAACAGCGTAGTTTACACTTCTTCATCGCTTCGTAATCGTTTATATCATCTCCAATGTACAACACATTTTCATAGCGCAAGTTCATTTCTTTGAGCATATTCGCCAATGGAAGCATCAATAAAATTATAGCAGCGGATCAGCATAATGAAAAATTTTATGATATATTCAATAATTTCACTGAAGTAATAACTAATGAGCAGTATGATTTAGTAAATAAGTACTGGGGGCTCTCGTGCGTTAAAACAAAAGAAGAGATGAGTGCTATATTCGGTGAATGTGAAACTATGTATAGGAATAAAAAGAAATGAGAGTATTATGGTTTTCGTATCATAAGTAATAGCTTTAATTTTTACTTGATTTTCAAGCAATCGCATAAAATCATGATTTTCCGCTTTGTCCAAAGGACCTTTTATGAGGGAGTAATAATTCTTTAATACGGGCAATGGATAT
>NZ_BBPW01000581.1:0-469 GCF_001028545.1 Treponema endosymbiont of Eucomonympha sp.
TATAATAATACAATAAAAGCCCGGCACCATAGCGCGGCATGGGGGATTTTGTCAAGGTTATTCTCTTTGCAGGCGTCGGTTTCCTGCCTAGTTGTCTGCCGAGCAATCCAAGCGACAGTCGGCATAGCGGCGCGCCGAAATGGAGAGGAAGAGAACGGGCAAAGCCTGTTCCCTTCCTCGTTGGCACAGGGAAAGCGGCAAAGCCGCTTTCCCTGTGCCAACACGCCCGTGGGGAGAGACCTGCACCGCCGTAGCGGGAGGGAGCACACCATTATAGCAGGGGATAATCTCACCTATGCGTGAGAGGTGTTCTCACCTGCCGGTGAGAGATAGCCGCGAGGCTTGCCTCGCCTATCTGCCGGGTTCTCTCAAAGAACTCGGTCGTTCGGCTTCGCCGACCGCTCGCGCCTTGTATCTCTCCTTTCCCTTCGGTATAGTAACAGGCGCACGCAGTTTCATATATAAGGAA
>NZ_BBPW01000582.1:0-469 GCF_001028545.1 Treponema endosymbiont of Eucomonympha sp.
AACAGAGAAAATAACGAAACTCGACTTTGACGTGCGGGCTGCGGGCGTGTTTCCGCTCGTTTCGTTTGACGCTTCGTTCGGACTCGGAATTCCTAAACAAACGCTGTCGAGAAAAAAAATACCTTTACCCAACAACGACGGCAATCAACAGCGTTTACTGCTCAGGGGCTGGGAACTTCGCGGCGGGCTGAGCGTTCTTGCGGGGAACAGTTATGTCCAGTCGGTTTTGGTGCAGGCGGCGGTGCCCCATTTCTGGGTCGGCAAGGTGACAACCAATACGCCGCACCCGGAAACAACGGTTGACGACATATTCTTTTTGCTTGAGCCGCGCTTTGCACTCGACCCGCTGCGCTTCGTTATTACCACATACAGCGCGCCGGAGTCGGTATACAACGAAGAAAACGATTCGGGTTTGTTTTATATCACCGAGCCGCCCGGCATGAATGTCTCTTTTTTTGCCGCGCCCTAT
>NZ_BBPW01000583.1:0-468 GCF_001028545.1 Treponema endosymbiont of Eucomonympha sp.
ACGGCGGCAAGCCGATTGCCGAGTTTCAAGCCGAATTCGCCGATGTCCGGTACGAGCTTGTTGCATCCAAATCGCACGGCAAGCCAAAAGGCAGCGAGCCGCCCTGCGATAGGTATCACGTTGCGGTTTACCTCGACCGCATGGTTACGGACATTGCCGAATACACGAGGCTAAAAGATGCCTTTGTATGCGCTCACCCATACTGCGATAAAGGCGCGAAGGACGGGGCGCGTTTTTTCTACGGAAACCGAGAGGCAAGCAAACAGCGCATAGAAGGCAAGGGCAAGCCGCTATGCGTTGACGCTATCCTTGCCAAAGCCGCGGATAGCGTCATGCCTGCCGCCACGCAAGACTATACGCGCACGGTCCCGTATGCGAAGCCGTCCGTGCTTTATGAGGGCGAGCGCAATGCCGGACTGTACATTGCCGCGTGCGCCCTTCTTGCGAAATATGACAACACGCCGGAAG
>NZ_BBPW01000584.1:0-468 GCF_001028545.1 Treponema endosymbiont of Eucomonympha sp.
AACTGCTGAAGTTTAAGTCGTGCTATAATCATTTGGTCAAGTGGTTCTTCGATTTTTTCAGGAACGGCTACGTTCCTCATGTCGAAGTTCTGATACATATAAAAGCTGTAACTAAATTCAGCATTACCGCTTTCTTTAGGGTCTTGTGGACGTATCATATTGTTTTTGATACCCCACTCTAGCATCATCATTTTGTTGATGCAATAAACCCCTCTATATATGTTCCACGATTTTTTCTTTACTACTCTTTGGTTGTCTTTTAATTTGTCAACCATTCCTTTTGTAATAAGGGTGCTTCCGTTTTTGGTAATTTTTACAGTAAAGGTTTCTTCATCCAAACTCTTTAACTCAAACTCCATAATATCTACGTTCCATTCGTCATAAGGTCTAAGTAATGACAAGTTCCATTCTTGCATCCACCTAATCTTACCCATTAAAACGTATTCTTTAGCTGTGGCGGCAATTTCC
>NZ_BBPW01000585.1:0-467 GCF_001028545.1 Treponema endosymbiont of Eucomonympha sp.
AGATAAGCCAGTCGTTGCCGTCATGCAAAACATGGTCTTTTGCCGCGTCTGCTAAAGCAGACACTGCCGTACTCTCTACCGGCAACAGATTATGCCACTGCCTGCCGTTCAAAACGCTTTCCGCTTGCGCAAAAAGCGCGGCGTGTTCCCCGCCGTCCTGCACCGCCTCGCGGGATATTCCCAGCGTGTACTCGGCGTTCCCGCTTGCGGACGGCTTCCACTTGCCGCTTGCCTTGCGCTCGTAGTGGTGCTTTTTTGCACGTGAATATATGCCGTCCCGTTCGCCGTGCGGCAGTTCCGGTTCACACCGGATAGCATCGTATGCGGCTCTTGCTTCCGGCGTGTTGTCATATTTCGCAAGAAGGGCGCACGCGGCAATGTACAGTCCGGCATTGCGCTCGCCCTCATAAAGCACGGACGGCTTCGCATACGGGACCGTGCGCGTATCGTCTTGCGGGGCGGCAGGC
>NZ_BBPW01000586.1:0-466 GCF_001028545.1 Treponema endosymbiont of Eucomonympha sp.
CTTCATGGGTGAGACCATCTCGGCAGTGATGAGTTTGGGGGACGGCTTGCCAGGGATAGCAGCCGTGGTGATGATGACATCGTCCTTGCCAGCCTGTTCCATGTACAACTCGGCGGCGCGGGCGTTGTAGTCGTCGCTCGTCTCTTTGGCGTAGCCGTCAGAACTGACGCCTTGGTCAGAATCTCCGGTTCGCACGTGTAGGAAGATGGCGCCCATCGACTGCACCTGCTCAGCGGTCTCGGGGCGGACATCGGTGGCGTAAACCTCGGCACCCATCGAATTGGCGGCGCCCAGTGCAGCCAAACCGGCGACGCCAGTACCGATGACGAAGACTTTGGCCGGCGGAACCTTGCCTGCCGCAGTGACCTGGCCACCGAAGGTGCGTCCGTAGGCGAATGCCGCCTCGACGACGGCGCGGTAACCGGAGATATTGGCCATCGAAGACAGTGCGTCCATCGACTGGGTC
>NZ_BBPW01000587.1:0-466 GCF_001028545.1 Treponema endosymbiont of Eucomonympha sp.
CCAGTCCACACTACCTAGGGCAGGACAGAGGTTTTACTCTCTGCCGAGTTCTTTCAAAGAACTCGATCGTTCGGTGAAACCGAACGCTTAATCAGCCACGAAGAGCCGTTGTTCTGCACCGACACCAGCCCGCGTTTTTCCGCGTCGAGCGCCAGCTTCTTGAACTGCGAATAGCCGAACTCGTGGAAGTTGATTTTGCGCGCAAGCAGCCTCGACACGTCCTGAAAGTTCGTCCACGAGTCACCGGAGGGAATGCAGGCGCACAGCGCGGCGAACACTTCCGGCACCGTTATCTTGCCGCGCGCGGCGGCGTCGTCGAGGCACAGAGAGCGCTCGTCCTCGTCCGCAAAGCGCACCGCCGTATTCTGCGCCGCCTCGCGGATAAACGCCTTCCACGTGCGGTAGCCCCTTTTCCGCTCGTCGATGCTGCTGTTCAGAAGCTTCATCCTTATTTTCACCGCGCCTA
>NZ_BBPW01000588.1:0-469 GCF_001028545.1 Treponema endosymbiont of Eucomonympha sp.
TACCAGTTCCTTTCAAAAACACATGAACTTCTTTTAATCCATAACTTGTTACTTTTTGTACCGCCCTATCCATAACCGATTGTGCGGCGAACGAGGTTGATTTTTTCGCGCCGCGAAATTGTAGTTTGCCAGATGATGCCCATGATAATGCATTGCCTTGCAAATCGGTTATTGTTATTATTGTGTTATTGAAAGATGCTTGAATATAAACATTCCCCTCATATACACTTTTTTTTTCTTTTCGTTTTTTTGTAACTACCATGATAATCTCTCTGTTTTATATTTTTTTCTTGCCAGCAACGGTCTTTTTTTTACCTTTTCGAGTACGCGCATTCGTATTCGTCCGTTGCCCACGCACTGGTAAACCCTTTCGGTGTCGAAGTCCGCGATAACAACCGATATCCATAAGGCGTTTAATGTTAAGACCAATTTCAGTGCGTAGACGTCCTTCGATCTTATAATTCGCCTC
>NZ_BBPW01000589.1:0-466 GCF_001028545.1 Treponema endosymbiont of Eucomonympha sp.
GAATACGGACTTCTCTCCGTTGGTCGTGTTGTAAAATCCCCGTGCAAAAAACCACGCTTTCGCAACAAGGCGTATCTTCGGTAGACGTCGTGGTACCGTTCGGCGGCGGGCGCACTATCGCCATTCAATTATCCGGCGGCTCTGTCAGCGTGTTTCCTGCTATTTTTTGCACCCTTCAGCCGCCTTCGTCTATAGGATAGGGTTCAATCCTAGTCTACAATTGAAGTCAATCCTAGTCTAGGTAGTGTGGACTGGAAGGTAGAGGAACAAACACCTGACATGAATGGCGGCGATGAAGGAAGCGGTGAGCTTTGCATAGCGCGCAGCAATTCCCCGCCGGCGCTTGAGGGCGCGGAAGACGTTTTCAATGACGTGCCGCGCCCGATACAGTTCATGACTGTACGCTCTTTGCTCTTTCCGGCTTTTAACCGGAGGGATGACTGCTGCTATATCCGCTTCTTTAAGC
>NZ_BBPW01000590.1:0-466 GCF_001028545.1 Treponema endosymbiont of Eucomonympha sp.
GCCGCGCTCAGACGAGTTTGACAGGCGGGGTACCGCCGGGGGGACGGCAGGGGAGTGGCGCGGAAAATCTACCCGGGGCCGCTCGCTGCAATAAGCGCAAACCTCGGCGTTGTAAGCGCGGGCTCGAGGCGCCGGAGCCGACGGCGGATACCTCTGGCTTTGACGCGTTTTTTGACCTGCAGAACAACGAGTTCCGCGTGGGAAACGACCGGGAAAAGGAAAACCCTGAGGGCAGCCCAGTCGACCCGGAGGGAGACGCCGAATACCTGCATTTTATCCCCGGAGTAGGCTTCTTTTTTAAGCTGGCTATCTTTATCGTTACGGCGATTTCTTCCGTTATCAAGGGGCTGTTCAAAATTGCCCGGCGCGGGCAGGCGCCGCACCCCGTGCTATTCGCGTTCAACCTGTAAAGCGCGGCGGTAGCCGGCGAAGCGCCGGGAATGCGTGTATGCTCGCCTTAATACCC
>NZ_BBPW01000591.1:0-466 GCF_001028545.1 Treponema endosymbiont of Eucomonympha sp.
TTCGGTGTCGGTCGCCGCCCGCCCCAGTTTTGATTCCAAACGCCCGACGGTGTCTTCCAGTTCGCGCGTTTTTTGCCGCACGGAGCGCGGTATCCAGTCCAGCAAGCGCAATTCGTCGAAAATTGCACCTTTAATCCGCGCTACCGCATATGTTTTGAATTTTACTTTCTTTCTGGGGTCAAATTTTTCTACCGCGTCCATAAGCCCAAACTGCCCGAAACTGACCAAATCGTCGAATTCAACGCTTTCCGGCATTCCTATGGAAACTTTGCCCGCGACATATTTCACCAGCGGTATATATTGCCGGATAAACATATTTCGCAGATTCTGGTCGCGAGTCTTTTTGTATGTTATCCATAATTCGTTTTCTGTCTTTTGCTCAAGAAATGAGTTGACCATTATTCTCGCATATTCACTCTGAATAGAGCCTTTACCGATACAAACGGAACGCCGTTTTTATTACCTT
>NZ_BBPW01000592.1:0-466 GCF_001028545.1 Treponema endosymbiont of Eucomonympha sp.
ACAAGCGCGTCCGCTTCTGGGTTTCCAACGAGTACGCCATCCAGATGAACGTATATGCGGGCGGAGAATGGCGGGTTTTAGGAATCGGGCAGCCGGGGCGGGTGTCCGTGCGCGACATAAAATGGGTACAGAACGCGGCGGGCGCCTATCAACTGGTATCAGCGGAAGTTGAGTAAGTTTTTTCTCGACCAGCACGGCTGCGCGAAAAATCAGGTTGACGGCGAGACGATGCTCGTCTATCTGGAGAACGCCGGACACGCCGAAACGCGCGACCCCTCTGAAGCGGACGTCATAATCATAAACACTTGCGGTTTCATCGAGGCGGCAAAAAAGGAGTCGCTCGCCGCGCTCATGCAGGCACGGAAAGCGTATCCCGACGCGAAAATCCTGTTCGCGGGCTGCCTTGCCCAGCGGTACGCAAGGGTGTTCGACTCGGAGCTTGCCGAAGTGGACGGCATTCTCGGCA
>NZ_BBPW01000593.1:0-465 GCF_001028545.1 Treponema endosymbiont of Eucomonympha sp.
CTGTCGGAAATCCGGCGGCAACGCCGTGGCAGAATGTAGTGTCCGCGCTCGTGAATATGGGGCACGACAGACGCGACTGCGAAAACGCCGTCGCGCGGCTTGCCGAGACGCTGAACAGTGACGCCGAATTCTCCGCACTTAACCGCACGGCTCAGGAGGATTTTCTGTTCCGGCGCACGCTCAGGGAACTGGCATAAATGAGCAAGAAAACGCCGATTCAAAGCGAAAATGCAGACATATACGCGGGCGCAAAGCCCCGCCCGCCGAAATCCGCGCCGACGTTTGGCGAAGACGCGGACGCAAGCCCTGTCGACGGAATTGTGCGGGCGCAGGTTCCGCAGGACGACGACGCGCATGACGACAACCTGCGCCCCCGCCTTATCCGCGACTTTATCGGGCAGGAGGAAATCAAGGAAAACCTCTTCGTGTTTATCGAAGCGGCGCGGGCGCGGGGCGAGGCGCTCG
>NZ_BBPW01000594.1:0-465 GCF_001028545.1 Treponema endosymbiont of Eucomonympha sp.
CCGCATGTTCACCGCACGCGCCGAATACCGGCTGAAGCTGCGCCACGACACGGCGGACCGGCGGCTGACGGAGAAGGGTTTTGCCCTCGGGCTGAAGACGCAGGCGCAACTGGACGCGGTGCGCGAAAAAGCGCGGCTCGAAACGGAAATCCTCGCGCTGCTCGACAAACACCCCGACGCGGAAAACACGGACGGCGCGGGCGGGACGCGCTACCCCGCGGCGGCGTGGGAAGCGGCGCTCGTCGACCGGAAGTACGCGCACTATATCAAAAAACAGGACCAGCGAATCGAGAAGTTCAGGAGAATGGAAAACGCCCGAATCCCGCCGGACTTCGACTACGGCGCGCTCCCCGCGCTCTCGGCGGAATCCCGCCAGAAGCTGGAAGCCGTCCGCCCGCTCACGCTGGGACAGGCGAGCCGCATTTCGGGAATCCGCGCGTCGGACATGATGCTGCCCATGGTATA
>NZ_BBPW01000595.1:0-465 GCF_001028545.1 Treponema endosymbiont of Eucomonympha sp.
ACGGCGCTGGAGCGCTTCTACCCGTCGGTGTCGCGCGTCCGCCTGACCGACTACAAGGTGCGCGTCATAGACTCGCGCTCGGCGACCGCCGCGAAGGTGCGCGTGCTGATAGAAAGCTCCGACGGCGAGGAGTCGTGGGCGACCGTCGGCGTGTCGTCGGATATTGTGGAAGCGTCGTGGACGGCGCTGGTCGACTCGTTTGAGTACAAGCTGCTGAAAGACGCCGGGGACGCGCAGCCGCTTTCGGCGGCGTCATGACGCACGAGCGGCTCTGTTTTAGAGTAGAACAGTGCCTCTGCCTAGAGGTAGACAGAAGCTCGCCGCAAACTCGGCAGAGAGGCAGCGAGCGACGCGCCGGTCAAGGTCGACGCTAGCGAGCTTGTGGTGAACAACCCGGGCGAAGATCGGAAGAGCGGCGTGTGTGGAAGGCGGGTAGATCTCGGTGGTCGCCGTATCATTAAACAA
>NZ_BBPW01000596.1:0-466 GCF_001028545.1 Treponema endosymbiont of Eucomonympha sp.
ATTGTTTGACGATAACGGATTTTGGCTCAAGGGGGAATGAAGCGCAACTGGTACGCGCAAAAGGCTGGAATGCGTTCGGCACGTTGCCCGTCCGCCCGGCATTCGCCGCATATAAGCAAAAACGCCCTATCGTATTTTGCCCCGCATGAACACGTTCTATTACATATTATGTTATAGTGGTGTAATATACGATACTTCAGCGATGCCTCAAGCAAAATGGCGAAACGTGTTGCAGTTATAACCGAACCGCCTGAGTGTGGCAAAAGCGGTCGGGATACGATAAGGTACAGTCCTTTTGTTTTGAAAGAATGCTATTGGAGGTTCTTATGGGTTTTTGGGACAGGTTTTCAACAGATATCGGCGTTGATTTAGGGACTTGCAATACGCTCATTTATGTCAGAGGACAGGGCATCGTTGTCAACGAACCGTCAGTCGTTGCTATAGAGCGCGGCACGAAGCGTGTAAT
>NZ_BBPW01000597.1:0-524 GCF_001028545.1 Treponema endosymbiont of Eucomonympha sp.
TAGGTAGTGTGGACTGGAAGGTAGAGGAATAAACACCTGACATGAATGGCGGCGATGAAGGAAGCGGTGAGCTTTGCATAGCGCGCAGCAATTCCCCGCCAGCGCTTGAGGGCACGGAAGACGTTTTCAATGACGTGCCGTGCCCGATACAGTTCATGATTGTACGCTCTGTGCTCTTTTCGGCTTTTAACCGGAGGGATGACTGCTGCTATATCCGCTTCCTTAAGCATATCGAGCAACTCGTTCGTGTCATATGCTTTGTCCGCAAGGAACGCTTCCGCCTCCAAATCCTCCATAAGGAGAGGCGCTTGGCTGCAGTCCGCGACAGTACCGCTTGTCACAATGCCGCTTGCCGGTATCCCATACTCGTCAACCGTCAAATGTAATTTGCTGTTCAGCCCCCTTTTGTACGACTAATGTCCTGAGTGCCGCCTTGTGCTCCGCATGCGTCCGCGTGTGCTTTGATATACGTCGAATCTATCATACGGATATCCCCGGCAGGCTCGCCTATTGCGGCGTCCGCC
>NZ_BBPW01000598.1:0-466 GCF_001028545.1 Treponema endosymbiont of Eucomonympha sp.
CCCCCCCCCCCCCCCCCCCCCCCAATATGATAGCGCTTAATGCCGTCAATATCTTTTCTCTTGCGCTCACTTTTTAACTCCTTTGAAACATAAGAGGCGCTAATCACACTCTCATAATAGATGCTGTTTTTAGCACACTGCTCATACTGACTCGGTCTTGGCTCGTTACCCTTAAATCATACAGATCAAGTCGATAATCGTCCTAAACTCGAATCACTTATTCCGCTCTTTTCTTATCCGACTTACTTGGCGGATCTTCAGTTCGAGCCAGCTTCGAATTCAACCTTTCTTATCTCAAGTTTATCCTCCTTATGAATCGAAGACGCTAATATATTGGCATCTCGCAATGCATCCCGACTAAATCAATACCGCGTATACAAGGCTGCTATTTTTTCATGCACCTCCCAATTCCCAGCACGCCTACTGTTACGGCAGTGGCGGTTAAAAACCTCTTCGCTGCATTCAT
>NZ_BBPW01000599.1:0-466 GCF_001028545.1 Treponema endosymbiont of Eucomonympha sp.
AAGAATTGAGCGACAAGACATTCGCGCTTGCCGTGCTGTTCCCGCTTCTGGTCTCGGCGGAAAAGCCCGACAAACTCAGCGCGCGAGCCAAGCTCTACGAAACGCTTGTCGCGGCGCGGGAAAAGTCTGGATATAAGGCTGACGTGTTTTTGAAGGCTTTGGGCGAAGAAGAGACGGAAAAAGACTGACGGAACAATCCGTTATGCCTTATCCGTATATGCGTCTTGATTAAAAAAGAGCGCCGTTCGGAACGGAACCGGACGACGCTCTCTTTGTCAGCGCTGACAGTAATACGCTGGAAAGGATATACCCGGCGCGATTTTTTCAAACACTGTGTCAAGTGAGGTGATTCCTGTTGCAGAGCATAGCGTCAACGCTGCCTTCTTTGAAAGCCACTCGGACAGCCGTTGCTTCGGCTCATATTCAAACGTTTTGGGTTCAACCTTTTTGGTGCTGCCGGAATCGG
>NZ_BBPW01000600.1:0-465 GCF_001028545.1 Treponema endosymbiont of Eucomonympha sp.
GGCGCGCTCGCCGCGGGGAAGCCGACGTTTGCCAAAGGCGTCGCCCGTGCGCTGGGCGTCGCCGAAACGCTTACCAGCCCGACATTCACGATTATTTCCGAATACGCAGGGCGTATGCCGCTGTATCATATGGATATGTATCGGCTCGGTTCCGAAGCCGATTTCATCAATCTGGGGGCGGACGACCTGCTCTACGGCGAAGGGGTGTGCGTCGTCGAATGGAGCGAAAAAATCCCTGCGGAGCTTCCCGAAGCGGCTATCCGCGTCAGCATTGCGGCGAAGGCGGACGGCTCGCGCAGCGTCTCGGTGGACAACTGGCGGTACGGGGAACTGCGATGAAGGCGCTCGCGCTTGATACCGCGTCTATGCACGTTACCGTCGCCGCGAAAGACGGCGATAAAACCGCGTCGGTAACGCTTGCGCTGGGGACACACCAGTCGAAAAAGCTGCTTCCTGCGGTCATCT
>NZ_BBPW01000601.1:0-462 GCF_001028545.1 Treponema endosymbiont of Eucomonympha sp.
CCGCGCCGACGTTTGGCGAAGACGCGAACGCAAGCCCTGCCGACGGGATTGTGCGGGCGCAGGTTCCGCAGGACGATGACGCGCATGACGATAACCTGCGCCCCCACCTTATCCGCGACTTTATCGGGCAGGAAGAAATCAAGGAAAACCTATCCGTGTTTATCGAGGCGGCGCGGGCGCGGGGCGAGGCGCTCGACCACCTGTTCCTCAGCGGCCCGCCCGGCTTGGGCAAAACGACGCTCGCCCAAATCGTCGCGCGGGAACTCGGCGCGGAGTTCAAGGTAACGAGCGCGCCCGCGCTCGACAAGCCGAAAGACCTTGCGGGAATCCTCTCCACCCTCAGCGAAAACGCCGTGTTCTTCATAGACGAAATCCACCGGCTCAAGCCCGCGCTGGAAGAAATGCTCTATATCGCTATGGAAGACTACGAGCTTGACTGGGTTATCGGGCAGGGAGTGAGCG
>NZ_BBPW01000602.1:0-463 GCF_001028545.1 Treponema endosymbiont of Eucomonympha sp.
GGATAACCGACCCGCCTCACGTCTACGTCGTGGTACCGCGCCGAAGGCGGGACGACGATATCGGGCGGGGAAAGCTCCGGCGAAACCGCCCCCGCAATCCCCGTGTTGACGAGGTGCGTCGCCCCGAAGCGCGTGATAAGGAGCTGCGCGCAGATTGCCGCGTTCACCTTGCAGATTCCGCTCTGCGCGACCACCGCAGGGCAACCGCCGATTTGCCCGCTGAAAAACTCTATGCCCGCAACCTGAGTGCGCTCCGGGCGGGTGAGCAGGCTTTTTAAATGCGCGACTTCGATATCCTCTGCGCCGATTATGCCGATTTTTATCATTGTGTTGCCGTTTGAACACGATACCACAGCGAGCACCGCGGCACCGATGATTCCGATTTTTATCATTTCCGGACGCGACAGGATACCGCGGCCGCGCGGAAGGTTCAAGACACGCGCAAGCTGGAACGTTCCGGTCG
>NZ_BBPW01000603.1:0-463 GCF_001028545.1 Treponema endosymbiont of Eucomonympha sp.
CCGCCCGCTCTGAGGTGCGCGGCAGACATTTTCAGTGACGTCCCGTGCCCGCTACAGTTCATGACTGTACGCTCTTTGCTCTTTCCGGCTTTTAACCGGGGGGATGACGGTTGCTATATCCGCTTCCTGAAGCATATCGAGCAGTTCGTTCGTGTCATACGCTTTGGCCGCAACGAACGCTATGTCGTTATCTGGATTGTTCGTCCAACGGTCTCTGCCCGTATATCCGATTCCGTTCAATAGATCGGTGTCGAAGCGCACCCAGCAATGCTTGGGTTTGGACGTGCGGTACACTTCCGGTTTGACTCCCGCCGCGAACAGGCGTTTCTCCCACTTGTTAATTTCGCTCTGGGACCATTCGTAAATCGTCGTCTTGCCGCCCGGCTCCGAATTGTACCCGTCGCAGTCGCCGTGCACATGCGCGCCGCTCCTGAAGTAGAAGTCGTAGTCCCCGTCGTCGAAT
>NZ_BBPW01000604.1:0-461 GCF_001028545.1 Treponema endosymbiont of Eucomonympha sp.
AAATGGAAGCCGAGCTTCCGAACTCTCTTTCCGGTTTCAAAGAACTCAATTCTGCGCCTGCCGGTGAGCGTCGTATATTAAAGGCGAATTTTCAGGCTTTAAATGACGCAAAAGCACACGCCTATCCTTTCGCCTCACTCTCCGAAGGGCAGCGAATGCTCATCGCTGTATATGCGCTTATCATCGGAAACAAGGGCAGAAACGCATGCCTCTTTATTGACGAGCCGGACAATTTTATATCCATTGCAGAAATCCAGCCGTGGCTGCGCCTGTTTGTTGACAACTGCGGCGAAGATGAAAGTTTAGAGCAAGTCGTTCTCATATCCCACCACCCAGAAGTGATAGATTACTCCTGTTTCGGTATCCCGCTTTGGTTTGAGCGCGAACCGGAATCGCATACGAGAATCAAATTCATGGAGCAAAATGGAGACACGAAGAATGAAAAACTGGAAAAACTATTG
>NZ_BBPW01000605.1:0-461 GCF_001028545.1 Treponema endosymbiont of Eucomonympha sp.
ATACTTATTCTCGGACGCAAGCGCTGCTCGGCGAGTTCGCTTCGGCATTCGGGAACGCGGACACCGTCATCCTGCACGACATTTACGCGTCCGCGCGGGAAGAGCGCCGCGATTCAGGCTTCATCGGCGAGACGCTGTACGAGGAGGCGAAGAAGCGCCACCGAGACGCGCATTACTTTGCGCAGGCTGACGGCGCGTTCGATTTTGCCCGTTCCCTGCTCGAAACCGATCAGCCCGTGCTATTCATAACTATAGGCGCGGGCGACAACTGGAAGCTCGGCGCGAGGCTCTATGCGCATTTTGCGCAACGGGAGGAGGCACTATGCAAAGCATGACCGGTTACGCATACGGCGAGGAACTGCGCCCCGAGAGCGGGTTTTCGGTGGAGATAAAGTCGTACAACGCAAAATACTGCGACATATCCGTCAGCCTGCCGCCGTATCTGGGTCGGCTCGAAAACC
>NZ_BBPW01000606.1:0-461 GCF_001028545.1 Treponema endosymbiont of Eucomonympha sp.
ATGCCGGCAGTCGGGCACACCTTGACGCATTCACCGCAGCCGTCGCACGGAGAATCGACCAGCGAATGTCCGAACGGCACCAGCATGCGGGTCGCAAAGCCTCGGTTGACGAAGGACAGCACGTTAAGTCCCTTCACCTCGGCGCAGACGCGGACGCACGCGCCGCAGTTTATGCACTTATGGACTTCCATGCTGATTTTGCCGTGCGACTTGTCCGCACGGTACGTTCGCCTTCCGCCTTCCGTTGGTGCGCCGAACAGATTCTGGTCGGCTTTGTAGCGCGTCGCGTACTGCCGCAGCCTGCAGTCGTTCGCCTCGCCGCAGCCGCATTCAAGGCACCTTTGCGCTTCTTGCAGCGCCGCTTTGGGGGCGAAGCCGATTTCCCCCTCTTTTTCGGTACTCTTCCGCTCGGCGTCCCCGATGACCGGCATTTTGATTCGCGGCGTTTTGACCTAGTCCGC
>NZ_BBPW01000607.1:0-461 GCF_001028545.1 Treponema endosymbiont of Eucomonympha sp.
GGCGAATCGCTCCCAATTCTTCCGTCGCTTCGCGGAAGAGCGGTTCGCTCTCCTCAAGATACGCACGGTATGCTGCAGCGTCCCACAGTTCTACGTACTTGACAATGCCGAGCATCACGCAGTCTTTGGAAAGCACGGCATATTTCCGCAGGCTTGCCGGTATCGAAAGCCTGCCCGCGCCGTCGATTTCGACTTCCTGCGCGGGAGCGACAATACGGCGCAGCATCAGCCGGTTTGGTGCCTTGAATGGACCGGCGCTTTCCATTAAGCGGGACGACAGCTTTTGCCATTCGTCCAGCGAAAAAAGCCATAGACAGGGGTCAGGTCCTTGCGTGACGACCAGCGTGGAATCGGAAAATTCGGAACGCAATTTCGCGGGAAACAATATCCGCCCCTTTTCGTCCAGCGTGTTCCGATATTCGCCCGTCCGCAATTCAAACCCACTTTTACCCACTTTTACC
>NZ_BBPW01000608.1:0-461 GCF_001028545.1 Treponema endosymbiont of Eucomonympha sp.
CAGCGCGCCCGACGTAAACACGTCGACATCAAAGTAACCGCTCGCGTTCAGGCGGTCCGCTACTTCATAGAGCATTTGGCTCTGCGGCGTGGAGTCCCCTTCAGTGCCCGCGAATCTGACTTTGATTTTCTTCGCGCCGATTTTATCGCACGCCGCGCACAGCAACGCCGCCGCAGTTATCGCTAATACTGATACAGCGCTATTTTTCATTGCAAGCTCCTCCGAATCGCCGTGAACGCCGCGGTCGTCTGTACAGAACACCAGAATCGCGCGGCTTTTATTGCGCAAAGTAAGACGAGGGGCAGTATATCATGCGGGTATATGCTTGTCAAAAAAGGACGCCGAGTTTCGCGTTTCCCCTACGAGGAACGTCCGAGTTCTTTGAAAGAACTCGGCAGATAGGCATAGCGCATAAGGTGGGCATAAAGGCAAAGCCTGTGTGCGGGAAACTTACGGCGTAA
>NZ_BBPW01000609.1:0-461 GCF_001028545.1 Treponema endosymbiont of Eucomonympha sp.
AAAATAGGAGCATGAAAGGAAATAAAGGCATTCACCGGCACGATATAAGCGACGAGGCGTGGGAACGGATAAAAGAACTGCTGCCCGGACAGGCAGGGAAGCGCGGGGGAGTAGCGAAAGACAACCGTTTGTTTATCAACGCGGTAGCGTGGCAGACGCGCACGGGCGCTCCGTGGAGGGATATACCGCCAGAATTCGGGAACTGGAACAGCATACACAAGCGGTTTTGCCGCTGGCGGGACAAGGGAATATGGAGAATACTGGCGGACGCCGCAATAGGCGAGCCTGCCGGGATATCTTTATGATAGATTCGACGTATATCAAGGCACACGCAGACGCATGCGGGGCGCGCGGCGGCACTCAGGACATTAGCCGTACAAAAGGGGGCTGAACAGCAAATTACATTTGGTAGTTGACGAGTACGGGATACCGGCAAGCGGCATTGTGACAAGCGGTACTGT
>NZ_BBPW01000610.1:0-460 GCF_001028545.1 Treponema endosymbiont of Eucomonympha sp.
TTTGACGGCGCGGACATGATTACCTTCTTCGCGCCAGCTTTCAGGTGAAGCTCGCCTTTGTCCTTTGAGAGGAAAAGCCCGGTCGATTCGACGACGACTTCGGCTCCGACCTCGTTCCACTTGAGGGCGGCGGGGTCTTTTTCGGCGCTCAGGCGGATTTTGTACTGTTTTTTTCCGTCGCAGGAAGAAACGACGAGCTGCGTCCCGTTTACCGCTATTTTTCCCTTGAACCGTCCGTGAACCGAATCGTATTTCAGCATATACGCCAAATACTCGGGGTCAAGCAGGTCGTTTATGCCGACGATTTCGATATCGTCAAAATTCGCCGCCGCGGCGCGGAAAACCATGCGTCCGATACGGCCGAAGCCGTTAATGCCAACTTTAATCATGCAGCAGTACTCCTCAATATCAGTAAAACTTTATTGTAATAATACGGAATTGCACGGAACGTGTCAATACG
>NZ_BBPW01000611.1:0-460 GCF_001028545.1 Treponema endosymbiont of Eucomonympha sp.
ATCCGATCGACCTGTGCGGTTCCGGCTGGCGTGGTGCCTGCAGAGTGCGAGCGGAGCGTATGGGCGAGGCAAATCGTGCTGCTGCCGACAGGCGCGGGGAAATCGCTGTGCTTTCTGGTTCCCGCCGCACTGCTCGACCGCCCTACACTCGTCGTGTATCCCCTGCTTGCGCTTATGTCAGATCAAATGCGCCGCATCGACGCGAGCGGGCTTGGCGCAGTAGCATTCCGCGGCGGGCAAAGCGCGGAAGAGCGCGGTGAAAACTTCCGTCGGCTCGACGCGGGGGCAAAACTCATTCTGACAAACCCCGAAGTGCTTCTGTCTGACGCGCTGGTCGAGCGGCTCGCCCAATACCGAATCGTGCACGCCGCTATCGACGAAGCGCACTGCGTCGCCGAATGGGGCGACTCGTTTCGCCCCGCATATCTCCGCCTGCGGGAAATCATCGACAGGCTCGGTA
>NZ_BBPW01000612.1:0-460 GCF_001028545.1 Treponema endosymbiont of Eucomonympha sp.
GACACGGATTTGACGATGATCGGGTATTTTAGAACGATGCGGTTTTCTTCGCTTGTTTTCGACGCCGTTCCGCCGACATGGAATGTTCTCATCGTAAGCTGTGTACCTGGTTGACCTATGGACTGTGCGGCGATAATACCGACTGCTTCGCCGATTTCGACAATTTTATTGCGCGCCAAATTGCGCCCGTAGCATTTACAACAGACACCGTGACGGCTTTCGCAGGTGAGCACCGTACGGAGGTTCACGCGCTCCACGCCTATCTCGTCAATTTTTACGGCAAGCTCGTCGGTAATATATTCGTTTATATCGCAGATAAGTTCTCCTGTAATTGGGTGCAGCACCTGTTCTTGCGTAAATTTTCCCGCGATGCGATTTTTCAGCGGTTCGATAATCTCATCGCCGTCTTTCACCGCCGTATAGTCAACACCGTTAATCGTACCACAGTCGTCTTCGTTAA
>NZ_BBPW01000613.1:0-459 GCF_001028545.1 Treponema endosymbiont of Eucomonympha sp.
TATCCTGAGTGCCGCCGCGCGCCCCGCATGCGTCTGCGTGTGCTTTGATATACGTCGAATCTATCATACGGATATCCCCGTCAGGCTCGCCTATTGCGACGTCCGCCAGCACTTTCCATATTCCCCTATCCCGCCTTCTCCAAGCGTCGCGTCGACAAGCAACCGTTCACCGTCGCCTTCCGGCGCGAGGTATTCTAAACACTCCCTCAACAAAACCGGCGTATGAGCCGCCTGCATGTCTCCCTCCGTTACAGGCGAATCGCTCCCAATTCTTCCGTCGCTTCGCGGAAGAGCGGTTCGCTCTCCTCAAGATACGCACGGTATGCTGCAGCGTCCCACAGTTCTACGTACTTGACAATGCCGAGCATCACGCAGTCTTTGGAAAGCACGGCATATTTCCGCAGGCTTGCCGGTATCGAAAGCCTTCCCGCGCCGTCGATTTCGCCTCCCTGCGCGGGG
>NZ_BBPW01000614.1:0-459 GCF_001028545.1 Treponema endosymbiont of Eucomonympha sp.
CAGTTTGTAAACACTGTCGTTCAAAACATCAAATTGAAACACGTGCCCGCTCAACAGGTTTAAGTTTTCGTCTATGTCTATAAGGCTCTGCATGGTTTCGACATTTCCCTGTTCAACGTCGGAGGCACACACGTTATATTCATTCGACAATCCCGCAAGCAGGTTCCCCGTCCCCGCCGCGCAGTCCCACACATAGTATTCGTCCTGCCAGTTCTCCCCGAAACAAGCCTTATAGACATAGACGAAAACTTAAACCTGTTGAGCGGGCACGTGTTTCAATTTGATTTTTTGAACGACAGTTTTGACAAACTGACCGCGGAACTGAAGAAGATTATCGGCGACCCGGAGAAGCGCAAGAAGCTGATTGTGTATATCAACCCGCCGTATGCGGAGGCGGGAAACCCAAAAATGCCTATGGGAGGCGGGGATCCCTAGACTGGTGTTTCGGTGCATACCAAA
>NZ_BBPW01000615.1:0-459 GCF_001028545.1 Treponema endosymbiont of Eucomonympha sp.
ATTGCACTTGGCAGTTGACGAGTACGGGATACCGGCAGGCGGGCACTATCGCGGACTGTAGCCAAGCGTCTCTCCGTACGGAGTGCTTGGAAGCGGAAGCGGTTCCGTGCGGACAAAGCGTCTGTCAGGATTTTGTTTCTGACGGGTATTTCGACTCGCTTTTTCAGGATAAAGCGTCGATACCGGGCGACATTGCAGACCTTGACGGCAACGTATTGGGGCAACATTGAGGAATTGAGCATTACACCGTCGGACAACGGAGAGGACTCGGTGTCAGTTCCAATAGTCCACTGTATGTGCATTCGATAGACGCCGCACAGAACCGCGTGGTAGGCAATATCCTGCGCTTTGCAAAAAGCGCGGCATTCAGCTATATCGAGTGCTTCGTCCGGTCCGTAGCAAGCGGCACGGCGCATTGCGCTACGAGTGCCTTTACCTGCGCCGTCTCCGCTCCAATGC
>NZ_BBPW01000616.1:0-458 GCF_001028545.1 Treponema endosymbiont of Eucomonympha sp.
GTCATCCGGGTCGAGCTTAATCGCTTGGGTGTAATCCGCGAGCGCCCGGTCGTAGTCGCCCTTGCTGTGATAAGCAAGTCCGCGACTGCTGTAGATAAAGGTAAGATTCGGGTCGAGCTTGATTGCACGGGTAAAATCCGCGATCGCACCGTCGTAGTCGCCCTTGCCGCTATAGGCAATGCCGCGACCATTGTAGGCTGACGCATCGTTCGGGTCGAGCTTAATCGCTTGGGTATAATCCGCGATAGCCCGGTTGTAGTCGCCTTTGCGGGCATAGGCATTGCCGCGACTGCTGTAGGCTGACCCGTGGGGCGGGTCGACCGTAAATGCGTGCGTATAGTCCGCGATAGCGTGGTTAGAGTCTGCACTGGCGCTATAGTCGGCGCCGCGGAGATTGTAGGCTAAGCCGAGATCCTTTTGTGCTGGCGCTCGGTTCGGGTCGAGCCTCACTGCATGAG
>NZ_BBPW01000617.1:0-458 GCF_001028545.1 Treponema endosymbiont of Eucomonympha sp.
CCCGCATGCCAGGTTGAGCGCGGTATGAAGCAGGCCGATAGCCCCGCCGCCGATGATGACAACAGTCTCCCCAGGGTTCACCCCGCCATGACGGCGATGTCCGTTAAGAACACAGGAGAGAGGTTCCGCCAGGGCCAGCCGCGTAGCTGGTATCTCCGTAGCTACCGGGATGATGTTGCCGCGAGAGACCGCTTGGGCTGGCACACACAACCACGGCGCGAGGCCACCATCAAGGCCGTAACCGACGAGCTCGCAGTGGCTACATAAGTGCTCCCGTCCTGCGAGGCAAGCCCGGCAGGTGCCGCAGGAGACGACGATGGAGATAGTTGCCTGTTGCCCGACAACCAGTCCTTCCACCCCCTCGCCGAGGGAGGCGATCCTTCCGGCGATCTCGTGACCGAGGGTGACCTCGGGGCGCACCCCGGCGGTTTTCTCACCGGAAATGATGCGTAGGTCGG
>NZ_BBPW01000618.1:0-458 GCF_001028545.1 Treponema endosymbiont of Eucomonympha sp.
AAGAAGGTAAAAGATAGTTGTGAGTATGGTTCTGCATAGCCATGTTTTGCACGCCGCTTCCGAACTCAGAGGCGTTTCCGCCTTCCGCACGAAAAAAGAGCCCCGCAAACGAACTCGATATTAACAGCCAGACGCCGACAAAGATTTTGTCAGGCGCGCTTTTGCCGGGCAACTGAAAATAAACAAACCAGACCGACACAAAACTTTTCCCCTCTTCTGAAAGTATTTCTCCGCCCACCCGCAAATCCTTTTTAACGCCGAGTCCGCCCGCAACGGTGAGCGCGCCGGTCTCGGCGCTGGTGCTCTGCGTAGCGTCTTTTATTGCCGTGTTTCCGTAGAAACTTGCGGGCGCGGGGTATTCGGGCGAGCCTACTCTCAGTCCCGGCTCTTCACCGTCGACCGCCGCGCTTTCCGGGTTGAACGCGAAGAGCACGGGGTGCGACGCCTGCCCGCGCCGC
>NZ_BBPW01000619.1:0-458 GCF_001028545.1 Treponema endosymbiont of Eucomonympha sp.
GTTAAATGCCAAACTGGTATCATATTCAGGTCTAAAGAACTTGCGGAATCTTCTAAATGGATTAACTATGGCTTTGCTAAATTCTTATTTTGCATCTGCCCCGCTTTTTGATTGAATTGTACCTTGTGTCATTTTTGTTCTAGTGATATAATCTAAAACAAAAACGCCTCCCCTAAATGTATTGTGAACAATAGTTCCATCTTCTAATAAAAACAAATGATTATCGTCAACCGCAAAGCCATAATACTTGTCAACGCCTACCGACTTAACGGTAAAGCCACTTAAAAGACTATTGTATTTTCTTTCAACTTTTTGTGCTTGCTTTCTTTTTACCTTAGTTGGGATTAAATGAATATCCCCAAATATTGTAAACAAAGTTGCATTCGCTTTACTTTCTTGTGATTCGTTACAAGAAAAACCTAAAGATTGAATTAACTCTTTTACGTCTTTTAATAATT
>NZ_BBPW01000620.1:0-457 GCF_001028545.1 Treponema endosymbiont of Eucomonympha sp.
GTGACCTGTCCTCGGAGATTCCCGCGGAAGTGAAGGGCGAAATTCTCGCACTAAAGAACACAATGAAGTCGATGGTGGATCAGCTTAAGCGCTTCGCGGCGGAAGTCACGCGGGTGGCGCGTGAAGTCGGCACAGAAGGCAAGCTCGGCGGTCCGGCTGTGGTGCCAGGCGTCGCCGGAACCTGGAAGGACCTCACCGACAGCGTCAACTTCATGGCGTCGAATCTCACCGGTCAAGTCCGCAACATCGCAGAAGTCACCACCGCCGTGGCGCGCGGCGATCTGTCCAAAAAGATCACCGCCGACGTGCGGGGCGAAATTCTGGAAGTGAAGAATACCATCAACACGATGGTGGATCAGCTCAATGGCTTTGTGTCCGAAGTCACCCGAGTGGCGCGCGAAGTTGGTACCGAAGGCAAACTCGGCGGTCAGGCTGTGGTACCTGGCGTTGCCGGCAC
>NZ_BBPW01000621.1:0-456 GCF_001028545.1 Treponema endosymbiont of Eucomonympha sp.
CAACATAACGAACTATCTTGACTGACTCATTTATATCCAGTCCACACTGCCTAGGACTGTCTGACGTAATATCAGAAAGTAGAGGTAATAGAGGAGCGGGCGGAAGTGCAAGGGTAGAGAATCTCGATAAAGTGTATAAACCGGAGTCAAATCCTCAATTCTGGCTCGACGCTTCGTATGCCGTCGCCGAAAAACTCTCGTTCGACCTGTCCGCCGGACTGGATATAAATGAGTCAGTCAAGATAGTTCGTTATGTTGACAAAAATCCGGTACCTCGCAGCAACACAACGTGGAGCTCCAGCCTTGTTGAGGAGCACGAATTTGAGCATGTTTCGCTGTCGTTCCCGATAAAGCTCGGCGTAACGTTCAGATAAACACGGCGCAGCCCCGCTACAATCTAACTTGCGGGGCTGTTCTTTTTATGGGGGAAATGTTCGAGTTCCTTGAAAGAACTCG
>NZ_BBPW01000622.1:0-455 GCF_001028545.1 Treponema endosymbiont of Eucomonympha sp.
CGTCCACTGCTCGCCGAGGCTGCCGACGGGAACGCCCATAGGCTCCGGGATAAGCCGCAGCGCGCTCCGGTCTATCGCGTAATACCGCGGCATGACGATTCTGACGTCGTGCCCCGCGCGGTGCAGGCTGAGCGCGAGCGCGGACACCATATCCGCAAGCCCGCCGGTTTTGGCATAGGGCACCGCTTCCGCGCTTACCATTAAAATCTTCATATCGCTCCCCCTCAAGTCCTGTTTACCACGATTCCCGCGCGGCTTTGAGCGCAGGAGCCGAGTCCGCAATCGTGCGCTCCGCGACACAGTACGCCATTCGGAACCAGCCCGCTCCGCCGAAGCTTTTGCCCGGCGCGCACAGCACCAAATGCTTTTTTAAGTGCTCGCAGAACGCCGCGTCGTCCCTGTCGGCTCCCGCCGTATGCGCTCGCTCCGGTACCGCGCAGAACAGATAGAATGCG
>NZ_BBPW01000623.1:0-457 GCF_001028545.1 Treponema endosymbiont of Eucomonympha sp.
CAGGGAAATAACCATGTCCTAACAAGCAGTTACATCATTGACGTGGATGGGTGCCGTGTGCTAACGCTTCCAGAACGGGGTGAACTCGGCATCAATCTCATTAGACATCATGTTTACATTTCATCTCTCATCCTCCCAGGAAAAAATACCCGGCAGCACCGGCATAAGTCACAGGATATAATCGAAATAGCGAAACTCGTTATGCGCAAGGGCGGCGAGTTCACTGTACAGAGATTCGCAGGAAGGACGTTATGCGACCCGGAAGAACGGAAACTGCAGACAGATATGCTTCGTGCATATGCACGAAGGGATTTTTTTGATAAATGCTTCAAGAAAATGATGCCGTACCTTGCCGACCTTATGGCAGAGAATGAAGGCTACAGGAACGTTACGCCGGGCGCTGCCCCGCAAGCAGCGCCGGGCATTTTGCCGGATTATGTCAAAGGACTGATTGAAG
>NZ_BBPW01000624.1:0-456 GCF_001028545.1 Treponema endosymbiont of Eucomonympha sp.
CCGGCGGGGGGGCGCGAAACCCGCAGGGACCAGACCGACGGGGCGGACGGGCACGGAATCGGCGTATTCAGCGAAAACCTGAAAAACCTGCTCATGCAGCAGCCGATTAAGGGCACCCGAGTTCTGGGCGTCGACCCGGGAATCCGCACTGGCACCAAATGCGCCGCGCTCGACGAGACCGGCAAGTATCTGGGCTATTTCGTCGTCAACCAGCAGACGCGCCCCGCCGAAGCCGAAACCGCCATACAAAAAGCCGTTGCGGACTACGGCGTTCAGCTTGTCGCCGTGGGGAACGGCACCGGCACACGCGAAGTGCAGGAAATCGTCTCCCGCGTCATTACGGCGCATTTCCCCGGCGTCTTATACGCGGTGGTCGATGAGGACGGTGCGTCCGTCTATTCGGCAAGCGACGCCGCCCGCGAGGAGTTCCCCGACCCCGACCTGACCAAACGCGGG
>NZ_BBPW01000625.1:0-454 GCF_001028545.1 Treponema endosymbiont of Eucomonympha sp.
CGGCATATTCGGTGCTGTCGACTGGCGCGGTGCCGCGGGCGAGTCCTTCCAAATCGTATATGACCCGGAAAAACGCCCGCTCACCGCCGGAATCTGACGTCATTCCGCCGGAACCGCCCCCCCAGTCAAAGCGCAGGACGGCGCTCAGCTCCTCGAGTTCCCGTTCCGTATCGTGCCGCCCGGCGAAGAACAGGAGCGCGCAAAACGCCGCGAGCGCAAGTCCTAGCGCGGCGAACAGGCGCTTCTTCGGCAGCCTCCGCCGTTTTTCGCGCTTCGCCACAAGCGGCGTCGCAGTCTTTTGCTCTCGCTTTTTCTCCCGCCGCTTCTTCACCCGCGAATGCCCCGCCTGCGCACAGGATACGGATTATCGGCGGGAGCGGCAAGCGGCGTTCGGCGCAATCTGCATTACGCGCAAGCTCCCCAAAAGCGTAACCGTTTCCCCGCCGCGGCAGAC
>NZ_BBPW01000626.1:0-454 GCF_001028545.1 Treponema endosymbiont of Eucomonympha sp.
CACCATCTCCTGTGTAAGTTTCTGCCATACCATTGCATCGGTATCGTCAAATAGGTCTCTTGCCTCCCCGTTCGTTCTTGCGATGGCCAAGGGATTCTTGCGATTTCTCGGGATCGTCGTTTCGCTCATTGGTCACCGGTAAATGCGATCGCGACATGACATGCAGCGATCCGTGGCTGACGGCAATCGTCCTTCATTCCGGCACTTCCCATTCATTGCGAGAGACACCGATCAACGTGGAGCATTACAATTCTGTAGTAATAAATGCTGCAGACGAGGTGGGCAACATCACCGCGGCCCGACTCACAATCTGAACGATTCCGGAAACTTTCGTTCCAGGATATGGTTCCATGTCGGGAACAATAAGCGCGCTTAAATTTTGTTCGCGCAAAATATGAGAATTGTCCGACGGCCTCCGGGCCAAAAGTACTTTCCCGCACGCTTGCTCGGCGCC
>NZ_BBPW01000627.1:0-454 GCF_001028545.1 Treponema endosymbiont of Eucomonympha sp.
AAACTTCTTCCGCTCCCTCAAGCGCTGGCGGGGAATTGCTACGCGCTATGCAAAGCTCACCGCTTCCTTCATCGCCGCTATTCATGTCAGGTGTTTATTCCTCTACCTTCCAGTCCACACTACCTAGACGGTTACAAAATATAATTAGGCAGTTTTAGAATAGAACAGGACAATTATAAAGCAAAACAGGGCAATTTTAAGGCATAATTAGGCAGTTCTACGACTTCGGTGGACAACTATTTGCCCACTTTTTCTGCATTGCCTATGATAAGTCTTGTGTAAATATTTATAATACCTGCTTCTATCTCTATGCCGAATAGCCGTATAGTGCTGTAATACACCCGTATCGGGCTTTGAAACCTGCTCGTGTTTGACTGCCAAACCTGCACGTGTTTCGCGTTACCCTGCGGGTAACGACATAGAGGCAAGCGGCTAGCGGGGCTGCCGAGCGATA
>NZ_BBPW01000628.1:0-453 GCF_001028545.1 Treponema endosymbiont of Eucomonympha sp.
GTTCCCACGCCTCGTCGCTTATATCGTGCCGGTGAATGCCTTCTTGTCTTTTCATGCCTCTATTTTACCTCTTTTCCCTTTTTTAGTCCACGCTACCTAGGCGGGACAGAGACACTGTTCTAGCCTAACGAGAGGCTCTCGTGTGGGCGGACGAGAGGCTCTCGTGTGAGCGGACGAGAGGCGCTCGCGTGAGCGGGGAGGCGGAAACGCTTCCCCGCCCTTGCGTTACCCTTACGGGTAACGTTCGAGTTTCTTGAGGGAACTGCCGCAAGCCTACGGCTTGCTTACCGAGTTTGCTTACGCAAACTCGCGGCGCATAAAGGCAGGACGCGAAAGAGCAGGGCAAAACGCCCTGCTCTTTTTGTGCCCGCGTGTGCGCGGGAATTGAAGTATTGACTTGCGGCGGACGCGGAATTATACTGGGACAATGGGGCGGGGGCGGGCGGCGCGAGT
>NZ_BBPW01000629.1:0-454 GCF_001028545.1 Treponema endosymbiont of Eucomonympha sp.
ATTGTCGCCGCGACAAACCGCGACTTAAAGAAGGAAATCGAGGCGGGGCGGTTCCGCGAGGATTTATACTACCGGCTCAACGTGGTGCAGATTCACCTGCCGCCGCTCCGCGAGCGCCGGGACGATATTCCGCTGCTGGTTACGGCGTTCCTGAACGAGACGGCGGCGGAAAACGGCAAGAAAATCGACGGAATCGACGCGCGGGCGCGGTCGGCGCTGTACAAATACCCGTGGCCCGGAAACATACGGGAGCTTCGGAACTGCATTGAAAGCGCGGTGGTCATGTGCGAAGGGCATATCATCACGGCGGACGACCTGCCGCCGGGAATCGCCGAAAGCGGCGGCGCGGAGGCTGTCGCGGTGCCGGCGAACATTCCGCTGGAAGAAGCGGAAAAGATTATCATCATGCAGAGCCTCGTCTTCAACAAAGGAAATAAGTCTAAGACGGCGGAGG
>NZ_BBPW01000630.1:0-452 GCF_001028545.1 Treponema endosymbiont of Eucomonympha sp.
CCGACGCAAAGCCCAGCCAACCCTCCGTATCGACGGGATATGGGCAAATACCGAAAGCGCAAAAAACAGTCTATGCAAATCCTGCACTGACGTTGGAGCGACTCCGGGAAACGGCGGTAGCACAGCTATCTGACTCTCACGCGATGCTTGCCGCAGCACTTTCACAGACGCGACAGTGGGCACTCGACGGCAATATTATATCCGTCGGCGTCGAATCTGACTTGTCGCTTCAACAATTAACGGAACACGGCACAGACGTGAGTTGTCTGCTCACGTCACTGTGGGGAAGGGAGACCCGATTTATGGCGGTAAAAGCGGAAGCGGCAAGGCGTATTGCAAAAAAAAAACAGTGTCTCTTGATACAGAAATGTTATGCAGAGTATTTAAAGGTACGATTGTGGAAACACGGATATGAATATAACGGATTTAATGAAAAACGTACAGGGACTAAA
>NZ_BBPW01000631.1:0-453 GCF_001028545.1 Treponema endosymbiont of Eucomonympha sp.
CCGAAAAATGGGGAGCCGATTCGTGCGTCCTGAAGATCGCTCAATCAATAGGGAACCGTGATTCCTTTACCGACCACCGTCACACCGCCTGGGGAGACGGTGAATCCACGAGCACGGTCGTGGTCGTGGTCGACACCCACTTGGGCACCGTCAGGAACAATGACATTCTTGTCGAGGATCGCACGGTGGACCGTCGCATTGGAACCAATCGCCACATTGTTCATGACGATTGACTCATCGACTCGAGCCCACCGTTCGATGCGAGCCCGCGGGCCTAACACCGTGCGATAGATGTCGGTGCCGGAAATGATGCACCCGGCAGAGACCAGGGTGTCGTCGCAGGACCCGCGCATCACGAACTTGGCACCGGGGGCCTGTTCCTGCATGGTCCAGATGGGCCAGTCCGGGTTGTACAGGTTGAACTCCGGCTCGACCGAGACCAGATCCATGTGC
>NZ_BBPW01000632.1:0-452 GCF_001028545.1 Treponema endosymbiont of Eucomonympha sp.
GGTGAAAAGCCTCGGCTGAATCAAACGGCAGGGGGTGGAGGGGAACGCTGCCAGCGGCAACCCTGCCGTATCATATAAAATCGTTAATCCGCCGCGGAGGATTTCCGGGGCGGACGCGCTCACCGCCGGCGTGTATCGGTACGGAGCGGACTGCATTGCCGAAGCCGTCGACAGGCAAAAGAAAAAGCTGGAAGACGAGCTAAAAGCTCCGTTTCCTGCGCTCGCGGTACTCGTCAATCTGTTCGGGAAAGGGAAAGCGAAAAAAGAACAGCTCCGGGCTATGAACGAAGTGCTCGATACGCTGCAGAAAGCGTCCGTAACATTACAGTCCCTCGCCGACAGAGCGAAGAACGCGGGAAAACTGTAGGGGACGGCATGATATACGTTCAGACCCGTTCGGCAAAAGTCGACTATGAATTTTTTGGCGCAGCGCCTAAAGAGCACTGGTGGTC
>NZ_BBPW01000633.1:0-452 GCF_001028545.1 Treponema endosymbiont of Eucomonympha sp.
GCGAAATGGACGTGGTTTGCCCTCGCCTATCAGTTCGCCTACAGCTACGCGCTTGCGCTGGTCGTGTATCAGCTTGGGTCGCTGTTTTCGGGGGCGGGCTTTACCGTCGGCACCGCGTTCGGCTTTCTGACGCTCGTCGCGCTGGTCTTCGGGCTGACGCGAAAACCGGCGGCTAGCCGTCCGTTACAGAAAAAACGGTAAACGGCGGGGCGCGTATACGCGTTCGGCGGTAGCCGAACGTCCGAGTTCCTTGAGGGAACTCGACATTAAGGGCTTTGTCCTCAATGTCTTCACCCATAGAGTAAAGTCTCTATGCCTTGCGTATACGCCTTTGCTATGAATGAGCGTTAATCGGGATGATAGGAGGAGAACATGACGCGTTTTTTGCAGGAGAATCTTTCTACGGTCATCGTGGCCGCCACCGTGTTCGGTTCGGTTGCCGCGGTCGGCGT
>NZ_BBPW01000634.1:0-451 GCF_001028545.1 Treponema endosymbiont of Eucomonympha sp.
TCGTGTCATACGCCTTGTCCGCAAGGAACGCTTCCGCTTCCAAATCCTCCATAAGGAGAGGCGCTTGATTACAGTCCGCGACAGTACCGCTTGTCACAATGCCGCTTGCCGGTATCCCGTACTCGTCGACTACCAAGTGCAATTTGCTGTTCAGCCCCCTTTTGTACGGCTAATGTCCTGAGTGCCGCCGCGCGCCCCGCACGCGTCCGCGTGTGCCTTGATATACGTCGAATCTATCATACGGATATCCCCAGCAGGCTCGCCTATTGCGGCGTCCGCCAGCATTTTCCCTATTCCCTTGTCCCGCCAGCGACAAAACCGCTTGTGTATGCTGTTCCAGTTCCCGAATTCTGGCGGTATATCTCTCCACGGAGCGCCCGTGCGCGTCTGCCACGCTACCGCGTTGATAAACAAACGGTTGTCTTTCGCCACTCCCCCGCGTTTCCCTGCC
>NZ_BBPW01000635.1:0-451 GCF_001028545.1 Treponema endosymbiont of Eucomonympha sp.
GCGGGCGGTGGAACTGGGCGCGGGCGAAATCGTGCTGAACTCCATAGACCCGAACGGGGCGTGGTGGACGAGCGGGCTCCGAATCGGCACCCCCGCGCTCACGACGCTCGGTATGGGCACGGCTGAAATGGAGGAAATCGCCCCGCTTATCCGGCTGGTGCTCGACGGCACGAAACCCGCGCCCAGCGAAAAAGGCGCGTTGTCGAAGAGCAAAATCGCGCTGGACGGCGCGGCGCAGAAAGTGGCGCAGCGCCGGGTCTCCGCCCTTCTCGGCAGGTTCACGCTCTACCCCGAACTCGACCTTGCGTTTCTGAAAAGCTCTTTCGTGCGGTAATACTGACGTCCGTCGGCGACAAAGACTGTCCAGATACTAACCGAGAATGCGCGGCAGCGGGAAAAGACCGACCGACGGATTAAGCGGGTGCGACGCGTTTCCCGAGCACGACCAACG
>NZ_BBPW01000636.1:0-451 GCF_001028545.1 Treponema endosymbiont of Eucomonympha sp.
GTCTATGACTATGCTGTTTAAGCCGTTCCGCTCCACAATATCGAGGTAGCGGCTGATTCCCTCGTCGCTCGCGCCGTGGTTCGCCGGCATGTACACGCTCTTTTTGCCGAACGCAGCGGCGGCGTATGCGGTATGCACCGCGTCCGGCTCGAGAAGCCATAGCTCCTTCAAAAGCAGGCTTTCGGCAAAGCCGCTGAGCTTCTGCGGGATATACGCCGCGTAAATCGGACCGGGCACCCGTTTCAGCGCGTCCAGCCGCCGCCTGAGCGCCGCCGGAACACCGCGCTTCTTTCCGGTCGCCGAGTCCAGCCGCGAAAGCCCTCCCGGCGCGGTATAGAGCAGGTCGCTCCCCGTCCAGCACAGCCCCTCTATCGTGCCCGCGGGTTCCTGCCCCCGGTAGATTTTCTCCGCGCGCTTCGCCTCCCAGTCGAGGCGGTAGACGCAGGGCAGG
>NZ_BBPW01000637.1:0-450 GCF_001028545.1 Treponema endosymbiont of Eucomonympha sp.
GATTAGGTCGGAGTGAGTTTTTGCGCCCAGCGTTTGTCGCAGCGCGGGGGTCGAGTTTGCGATGTTTTTGTAAGAAAGTGCGAGCGCATCGGCCACTTCGGCGATGCTGTTGCCACGGTCCAATAATCGCAAAATTTCGATGTCTCGCCCACCCAGTACATTGAGCGGATTCGCCCGGATGGAAGCAGCAGAGAAGGTTACATCCTTGGCGAGCTTTGGCGAAATGAAAGATCCGCCATTTCCGACCGTCACCACAGCTTCAATAAGATAACGGGGATCATCGGTCTTCGAAAGATACCCATTGGCGCAAAGTTCCAGGGAACGAAGTATGAAGCTTGGATCGTAGTTCATGCTGAACATGATAGTTTTGGCGGATTGGTCATGCTGTCTAATTTTTCGCAACAACTCAAAGCCGGACAGACCGGGCAGATTCAAGTCGCGATGTGATAC
>NZ_BBPW01000638.1:0-450 GCF_001028545.1 Treponema endosymbiont of Eucomonympha sp.
AGCGTCGCCGAGGAAGCGTCTTTTGCCCGCGACGAAATGCCCGCCGCCGACACGCTGGCGGCTGAAATGAACGAATGCGGCGCGCCGCCGACCGAGACGGGCGCCTCTGAAGAACCGCCGGTTGAGCCGCTGACAGAAACTGCGGCGGTTGAAAGCGGCGAGACGATTCAGAGCGCGCCGTTACGGAGCGCCGCTGCTTCTCCCGCCGCGAAGCCGCTTCCGGCGGCGCAGAAGCGGTATCAGTTATCGCCGGAGGAGCTTTTGACGGCGTATCCCGACGGCGAATACTGGGTCATCGACGAGACGACCCGCAGAGCCGCCGACCTGCTGCGGGACACGCTGAGCGAATTCAACATAAAGGCGGACGTAACGGGTATACGGAAGGGGCCGGTCATTACAATGTTTGAAATCCTGCCCGCGCCGGGGGTGAAGCTCAGCAAAATCGTCGCG
>NZ_BBPW01000639.1:0-450 GCF_001028545.1 Treponema endosymbiont of Eucomonympha sp.
CCGCGACGGTTCCGAAGGGCTTATGGCGGGCAACGCGATACGCTGCGTCGGCAAATACCTGTACGACACGCAGACGAATATAGGCGCGGCATGCCCGGACACCGACGAAATCCTTTGCGGCGAGCAGATGCGCGAGAGCGCACCGTGTGTCAGCAAGAACCTTTACAATATGCAAACGAGCAAGAGCACCCCCTGTGGTGAAAAACGTCCTGACGCGCAGGCGCACAGCGGCGCATTATGCGTCGACGAAAACCCACACAATATACTGGCGAATAGAGACGTAGTATGCACCAGTATCAACGGTGCCCGAAGCGATTCCGCGCATACGGCTGAGATGACAGTCGAGACTAATTCAGGGATAAAAAAGCTGCTGCTCTATAAGCAGAACGGCAGCGTGTCGTCGGTGCGCGTGGATATGGGCAAACCGGAGTTCGCACCAGAGGCGATACC
>NZ_BBPW01000640.1:0-449 GCF_001028545.1 Treponema endosymbiont of Eucomonympha sp.
AGGGCGCGGAGGACGTTTTCAATGACGTGCCGCGCCCGATACAGTTCATGACTGTACGCTCTTTGCTCTTTCCGGCTTTTAACCGGAGGGATGACTGCTGCTATATCCGCTTCTTTAAGCATATCGAGCAGCTCATTCGTGTCATACGCCTTGTCCGCAAGGAACGCTTCCGCTTCCAAATCCTCCATAAGGAGAGGCGCTTGATTACAATCCGCGACAGTACCGCTTGTCACAATGCCGCTTGCCGGTATCCCGTAATCGTCAACCGCCAAATGTAATTTGCTGTTCAGCCCCCTTTTGTGCGGCTAATGTCCTTACTGCCGCCTTGTGCCCCGCATGCGTCTGCGTGTGCCTTGTTATATGTCGAATCTATCATAAAGATATCTCCGGCAGGCTCGCCTATTTCGGCGTTCGCCAGTATTCTCCATATTCCCTTTTCCTGCCAGCGG
>NZ_BBPW01000641.1:0-449 GCF_001028545.1 Treponema endosymbiont of Eucomonympha sp.
AAAAAGCTTTGTGAGCCGCGAATAAAATCCTGCGAGCGGCGCATAAAATTTTGTGAGCGGCGCAAAAAACTTTGTGAGTGACGCAAAAAATCCTGCGAGCCGCGCATAAGAGCCTGTGAGCCGCGCCAAAAATCCCGCCAGCTAGCCTTCTATCTCTATATAATGCAAAGGTTTTTCGCCATATCCTGCCTGTGCGCCGTCATAGGGGAAGCGGCAAAACCGCTTCCCCTATGAGACGAGAAAGGGAACGGGCAAAGCCCGCTCCCTTTCTCTCCATTTCGGCAGTCCCAGTCGGCGAAGCTACGGCACGCCACAGCGCGTTGCCTTTGCCCACAGGCAGAACCTTTATGCCGAAAAAATGCCGTACCCGTATGCCGCAAGTGTAAGCACAGGGGTTCAGTTCGGGTATTCGCCGATTTTCGAGAATTTTAGTTCAACAGGTTCAGGAA
>NZ_BBPW01000642.1:0-447 GCF_001028545.1 Treponema endosymbiont of Eucomonympha sp.
GCGGCGTCGACCACTACTTAACAGATCGGCCAACGCGAGTCGTCGGCGTGCTGGATGCTTTGCAACGGCGGGGCTTGGGTGGCGACCGCGCGCAGCGCTTGATCGCCGGGGCGATGCAGTCCGCCGAAAGAGCCAAGACCCTTGTGCAGCGGCTACTCGCATTCGCACGACGCCAACCACTCCAGGCCAAGCCGGCTCACATGGGAGACCTGATTCACGGAATGGGCGAGCTGATTGCCAGTACGTGCGGTCCGCAGGTGAAGGTTTCCATAGAGATCGAGCAGAACTTACCGGCCGCGAGGATCGCCGAGATTCAGTTGAGAACTGCTCCACTCAAACTCGCGGTCAATGCCCGTGACGCTCGGCCTGCCGGCCGTCCGTTCGGCATTATAGCGGACGCCCGACAGGTAGCTCCGGGAAATGGCTCGAACCTTACCGCAGGTCGCT
>NZ_BBPW01000643.1:0-449 GCF_001028545.1 Treponema endosymbiont of Eucomonympha sp.
TACGTTATCGCGGTAAAGGCCGGCAGAAAGGACATAAATTCGCTTAAAGACCTTGAGGGAAAAACGGTTTCTGCCAGTTCCGGCTCCAACATTTCCTATTATCTCGAAAACTACAACAAAGATACCGCCGCGGTGCCGGTAAAAATTGCCTACGGTTCTCTGGACGAGGAAACGCTGATAAAGGGACTGGAAGAAGGGCGCTACGACGCCTTTTTTACCGAAACAAAGCGCCTGACTGAAACACGGCGGGCATATGGCAACCGCGTGGAGGGGGTGGGCGGAACGCTGCTGCCCGGTTACACCTATTACATTTTCCGCAAAGGCGACGAACAACTGCGCGACGCGGTTGACAAGGCGCTGCAGACGCTGCGCTCTAACGGTACTTTGTCAAAATACAGCTCAAAGTGGTTTGACCGTGATTATTCCGGTATCCTTCCCGATCTGACGCC
>NZ_BBPW01000644.1:0-446 GCF_001028545.1 Treponema endosymbiont of Eucomonympha sp.
GCGGGGGGGCGCGCGGGAGCGGCGGTGGGCGGGGACCCGGGCCGCGGCCGCCAGTCGGCGAGCCGCGCCACCGTCAGGGTTTTCAAGCCGTGCCGGCGGGCGATTTCTTCAAGGCGGGGCAGCCGCGCCATAGAGCCGTCCTCGTTGAGAATCTCGCAGAGAAACCCCGACGGCGCGAACCCCGCGAGGCGGGCAATATCCGCCGTCGCTTCGGTATGCCCCTGCCGCGAAACTACGCCGCCTTCCCGCGCGATAAGCGGGAATATGTGCCCGGGTCTGCCCAAGTCTTCGGGCGCCGTAGCCGGATTCACCAGCGCCCGAATGGTCGCCGCCCGGTCCAAGGCGGAAATCCCCGTGGTCGCGCCCTTCAGGACGTCGACGCTGACGGTGAACGCCGTGCCGTGAACGGCGGTGTTTTCGCTCACCATGAGCGGCAGCCGCAGTTC
>NZ_BBPW01000645.1:0-446 GCF_001028545.1 Treponema endosymbiont of Eucomonympha sp.
GTGCCTACAGTTTTTGTCAAGCAGCTTGCCCGCAGGTCTGCGGCCGCTTCAAGTTGCATACCGAGCAGACCAACCGAAAGCATGTTTAAAGCCGTAATACTGGGAAGCGCCTTCCACGTTTTTCAAGAAACCTTGCCAGAGGGCGGTATAAAGCCGTAGTACGAATAAGCGCCTACCGCGGCTACCGAGCGATCCAACCAAAGGGCGAAAGCCTTTGAGCTTGTAATACGGGTAAGCGGCTAGCGGGGCTAGGTAGTGTGGACTAAAGAGGAGGAGAGAGGTAGAAAGGGAGATATGAATGAAATACTCCACAGCAAACTATGGAATATTTCATTAAAATCGTTTTCGGCACCCTCAAACGCTGACGCGGAATCGCTACGCGCTATGCAAAGCTTACCTTTTCCTCCATCGTTGCTATTCTTATCAGGTGTTGTCCTTTACATCAA
>NZ_BBPW01000646.1:0-446 GCF_001028545.1 Treponema endosymbiont of Eucomonympha sp.
TCTATGCGGCAAAACAAGGGGATATGGGCAATATTGGCGGATACCGCAATAGACGACTCTTCCGAGGATATTCTGGCGACAGATTCGGTGTAGAGCAAAGCGGGCGCATGGCGGCGGTAGAATATTAGTCGTACAAAAAGGGTCTGAACAACAAACTGCACCCAACAGTTAGCAAGTATGGGATATCGGCAGTGGCACTATCGTAGATTGTAGCCAAGCGTCCTTTTTTATGGAAAAATTGGATGCAGAGGCGTTTCTTGGGGACAAAGTGTACGACACAGGTGCGCTGATAAATATGCTTGAGGCAGCGGATATAACAACAGTCATCCCTCCTGTTAAAAGCCGGGAAAGCAAAGAGCGGACGTTCGTGAACTGTATCAGGGCGGCGTGTCATTTTGACAAAGTCTTCCGTGCACACTATGCAAAGCTTGCCGCTTCCTTTATCA
>NZ_BBPW01000647.1:0-445 GCF_001028545.1 Treponema endosymbiont of Eucomonympha sp.
GTCCGCGTGTCTTGCTTAAGTCAATCATCGTGGTGAATACCATATCGTTTGATTCGGAGCCGCCTGACGTAAAGATAAGTGCTTCTGGTTTCACGTTGACGAGCGCAGAGACCTGTTCCCGCGCCACCGTAATTTTTTTTGCCGCAACGCGACCGTCTTCGTGCAGACTTGACCCATTCGCGTATGACCCAAGTTCCGCAATATAAAACTGCCGCACTTCCTCGGAAAGCGTAGTCGTCGCGTTGTAGTCAAGGTAGATTCGTTTATTCATGTATACCGTTGGAAATAATCCCCCCCCCCCACATTAATGCCTTTTTTATATATCCCTCCTGTTTCCCCATGGTCTATCGCGCGCCGCGGAGTTCCAAATATATTCTCCTACGCCTGGCTGTTTTCGCCAGCCTTGCCTAATTAATTTTTATTTGAACAAACAGCGCGTATTGTT
>NZ_BBPW01000648.1:0-447 GCF_001028545.1 Treponema endosymbiont of Eucomonympha sp.
GTTTCCGCAAACTGTCTCTTATACCCATAATCTCCGCCAGCTTCACAACCTGTTCTTGATATGCTTTGGGCATCCATTTAAAAAACGGACGATACCCGTACATTCCGTACATGCAAACGTGAAGCCGTATGTTTTCCTCCGCCGAAAGGTCGAGGTCGAGGGACGGTTTTTGAAAGATGATGCCGATATGGGAACGGACGTTTTTCGCGTCCGCGTCTATATCGTATCCCGCAACAGCAACGTCCCCCGCTTGTCTGCATAAGCAAGGAGTTGTTTATGCAGAAAAATTCAAGGCTGTTTTACATTTCGCTGGGGCTGCTCGGCATAGGGCTTATGGCGGCGGTGTTCGGCACGATAACCATGTGGCTCTGGAACGCGCTTTTGCCGCCGCTTTTCGGGCTGCCGGCGCTGAGCTGGCTGCAAGCGGCCGGACTGTTTGTGTACTAC
>NZ_BBPW01000649.1:0-445 GCF_001028545.1 Treponema endosymbiont of Eucomonympha sp.
ACGGCGGCGTATTCGCCGCTGGGATATGTTTTGCCGCTCACGCCGATATGGCAGTAATCGCCGATTCGGGCGTTCTTGTCGATAATCGCGTTCGCAATCCTGCAGCGCTTCCCGATTCCGATATGCGGACCCGGCTCGCCCGGTTTTTCATAATAGTCCGCGCCCATAAACACCACGCTGTCCAGTTCCGAGTGTTCTTCTATCACCGAGCGGACGCCGATTACCGAGTGTCTGATATGCGCGCGGCTTATGACGCAGCCTTCGCTCGTAATGGACTGCGCGATTTCCGCCTGGTTGATTTTTGACGGCGGCAGATTCAGCTGGTTCGTGTATATCGGCGCGGCTTCGTCGTAAAAATTAAACGACGGGGTGATAGTCGTCAGGTCTATGTTCGCCTCATAGAAGCTCCGAATGGTGCCTATGTCCTCCCAGTAGCCGGAATGGA
>NZ_BBPW01000650.1:0-443 GCF_001028545.1 Treponema endosymbiont of Eucomonympha sp.
GCTTTTTTCAGTACACACATAGCGGTCTTCTTGGCGGTGGTTGTGCTTTTTCCGCGGTCGGGCTTCTGGTATTCCGACCACGCGTCGAGAAAGTCTCCCAGCTTTGCCTTGAGCGCGGCTAGGTAGTGTGGACTGGATAGGGGAAAAGAGGTAAAATAGAAGCATGAAAAGAAATGAAGGCATTCACCTGCACGATATAAGCGACGAGGCGTGGGAACGGATAAAAGAACTGCTGCCCGGACAGGCAGGGAAACGCGGGGGAGTGGCGAAAGATAACCGCCTGTTTATCAACGCGGTAGCGTGGCAGACGCGCACGGGCGCTCCGTGGAGGGATATACCGCCGGAATTCGGGAATTGGAACAGTATACACAAGCGGTTTTGTCGCTGGCGGGATAAGGGAATATGGAGAATGCTGGCGGACGCCGCAATAGGCGAGCCTGCCG
>NZ_BBPW01000651.1:0-448 GCF_001028545.1 Treponema endosymbiont of Eucomonympha sp.
CATACCATGATATACCCATACTTTTACACCGATTTTGCCCAAGGTGGTTTGTGCTTCGCCAAATCCATAGTCCATATCCGCTCGAAGTGTATTAAGCCGTACTCTTCCTTCTTTTTGTTCTTCAGTACGCGACCTCTCTGCTCAACCAATACGTCCTGAAATACGAATTTTTATTCCCTGTACTCCGGCTTTTACTGCATTGTTTATTGCTTGCTTAATTGCTCTACGAAATGATCCGCGATTTACCAACTGACTGGCAACATTCCGCGCAATGAGTGAAGAATTTATATCTGCCCGTTT
Source organism: Treponema endosymbiont of Eucomonympha sp. (assembly GCF_001028545.1). Taxonomy (NCBI): domain Bacteria; kingdom Pseudomonadati; phylum Spirochaetota; class Spirochaetia; order Treponematales; family Treponemataceae; genus Treponema; species Treponema endosymbiont of Eucomonympha sp. The sequence goes on from NZ_BBPW01000651.1 coordinate 301, forward strand.
TATTTCTTTAATTTTTATCTGTACTTTATGAATACGATTTTTGTGTTCCACACTATTTCCTAGAATATAATTCCAACTTTACGGAGCCCGTCAGCCAATGCTTTAATAACACCGTGATACAGATACCCATTTCGATCAAATTTGAGCG
>NZ_BBPW01000652.1:0-442 GCF_001028545.1 Treponema endosymbiont of Eucomonympha sp.
CTGGCTAAAGCAGCGCTCACGATTTTGGAGTGTGCCGCAACGCGACTGGTGTACCAAATCGTGCAGGTCGCCGTTGTAACCGGTAATAGAACCCAGTCGGTTTTCCCGCGTGCCTACCGTCGGCTCGTTCAGTCTTCCTTCAATATCAATAGCCATAGTTTCTCCTGTTATAGAACAAAATCCCCTCCCAAACTCCGTGTCAAGTCGCGTAACTTATGTGTTGGAATACAAGTCTTCCAAAAACGCAAGCGCCCCTCGGTAGCCCGCAATAGCGCGGTTGAATATCAGCCGCTCCGTATTGGGATATGAGGCGACCAAAAATTGAATGTTCCGCTGCGTCGCGTATTCTCGCTCGTTGGTGCTGCCGACGACGAGCGACAATTCCGGGAAGCGCGACAGCGCCTGATTGATTTCCCACTGGTCGCCCGTGAACACCACCTCC
>NZ_BBPW01000653.1:0-443 GCF_001028545.1 Treponema endosymbiont of Eucomonympha sp.
AATTTTGCGAGTCATATTGGGAACGTTAGACAGGCACCGTTGGCTTTGCGACCACCGATACAACGCTAGTGGTCGCCTCCTCCGCCTGTAGAGCCGTCGGAGTGCCTGCTTGCTTCATAAGACTTCTAGGCGAACATTCAGATCCAAGTCGATTACCTGTCATCAAAGACGGACGAAAATTCGGAGATCTGATCTACTTCTCGAATCTGTCCGCCGACATTCGGGAAAAGTGGATTACATTTGTTGCCTTGCTGATAGCTGCAATACTACTTTCTTCTCTCACGTTCCTAATTGCCTATATCTTGTTGTGCTCAATGTTAAAGCCGCTCGCCCGTGTTGTGAAGGCTCTGACGATGTTGCGACGCGGACAGTATGAATTACATATTGAGTGTGAGGGATCGCCAGAGCTGGTTCGAAGTGGAAACGAGGTGAACCAGCTCGCC
>NZ_BBPW01000654.1:0-442 GCF_001028545.1 Treponema endosymbiont of Eucomonympha sp.
TTTTTGCATTTGGCATCAGTTCCTGTCGGCAGGCGAAAAGCGCGCCCGCCTCGACTCCCAAGACGCCTGCCGCTATAGCGGCGGTCAAAAGCCTTCCCGCTGCGTTCACCTTTCCCTCCAATATGGTTAATATGTATAAAAGCATAAAGTATGTTCCGCGCTTTGTCAATATTTTTTTGACTGTTTTCGCGTCTTCCGCGCCCGAAAGCGGCGGGGAACGCGTGGCGCAAACTCGGTAGCGCGCCTTCGACGTGCGTGTTATACTGCGGGCATGTTAAGCCTCATGCGGAATATCGGCGTCATGGCGCATATCGACGCCGGCAAGACGACGACGACCGAGCGAATCCTCTATTACACAGGAAAGATACACAGAATCGGCGAGATAGACGACGGCACGGCGACTATGGACTGGATGCAGCAGGAACAGGAGCGCGGAATCACC
>NZ_BBPW01000655.1:0-442 GCF_001028545.1 Treponema endosymbiont of Eucomonympha sp.
CGAACGGGGTCTTGAGCCGCGGGAAGAGGCTCTCGAATACCGACGCGCCGCCCAGCCGAAGCTGCTTTTTGTCATAGCCCATGCGCGAGCTTTTCCCGCCCGCAAGGATAAGCGCGCTTCCGGTCAGCACTGCCTGTATGTCGTGTGGAGCAGTTCGTGCGCCTTGTGCCCGTTCGGTTTATCGAGGAACTCCGCGTATATCTTTTGTATCGCCGCACTCTCGTGCGATTTCCGCTTGGGCAGCGCCTTGTCGTGGTCAAAAGTCGCGGTGCGCCGTTTCGCGTAGGCTTCCGGCACGTCGGAATCGCGCAGCAGTTTCGGCTGCCCGCCGCCGGATACGCAGCCTTCGGGGCAGGTCATAACCTCGATAAAATGCAGGTCGAGCGTCCCCGCCTGCAAACGTTCCAGTACCGGTTCGACGTTTTTCAGCCCCGTAACGACG
>NZ_BBPW01000656.1:0-440 GCF_001028545.1 Treponema endosymbiont of Eucomonympha sp.
GGTGGCCGAACGACCGAGTTCTTTGAAAGAACCCGGAAGACAGGTAAACTCCGCGCGGGCAACGGCCGAGTTTCTGGAGGAAACTCGGCATATCGGGTGTCGGCGCACGGAGAACATCCGAGTTCCCTCAGGGAACTCGGCGGCAGTGGCGAAATATGGGCAAAAATCAGGGCTGCCTATACGCCGCGGGTGTGCGCAAACCGGAGCCGCGTTCGGGCGCGAATCAGCCGAAAGCGCCCGCGTCTATAGCACGGGCGAACAGCCCCGGCAGGTCGATTCCCGAAACCGCGTCGGTCATATCGACCGCGTGCCCGGTGCGGAGGTAATACAGATACGCCCTGCACGGTTTTCCCTGTAGCGCGGAGGCGGCGCGGGCATAACAGGCGAGTTGCGCCGCGTGCTCGGCGGGGTTTTCGCGCGCGTCGGTCTTGAAATCGACC
>NZ_BBPW01000657.1:0-452 GCF_001028545.1 Treponema endosymbiont of Eucomonympha sp.
TCACTCACCACGATGCCCGTCCGTTCACCTTTCATGAATCGATTAAGGATAATCAACAGTTCTCTTGTTTTACCGTTTTCGATAGTAAAATCTTCTACCACCGTTAAACAATTACTCCGTGTCTTCATACTTAAAATCGATTTTAATGCCAGACGTTTCATTTTTTTTGGCAACGTATAGTTATAATTTCTCGGTTTCGGACCAAAAATCACTCCACCACCTCGTAGTAACGGAGATTTCTTATCGCCACACCGTGCACGTCCAGTTCCTTTTTGTTTGTATGGTTTTACATTACTACCCCGTACAGCAGAACGATCTTTCGTACATACTGTCCCGACGCGTTTGTTCGCTAATTCATTATTAATAGCATAATAAACAATATATGCATTTGTCGGAATTCCGAATATCGCATCGTCAAGTTTAATTGTTCGCAATTCATTTCCATAAATCGA
>NZ_BBPW01000658.1:0-440 GCF_001028545.1 Treponema endosymbiont of Eucomonympha sp.
GTTGGGAATTCCCAGCAGCACGCACGCGTCGTTTACGAGGTAGCGGGTTTGATAGTTATCCGTGCCGTCCGCGACTATATCATAGCCGTTCATAAGCTCCAGCGCGTTTTTGCTGGTAAGCATCGTATTGTAGGTAACCACGTTTACAGTCGGGTTTATGCCTTTTATGCGGTCTTTCGCCGACTCGACTTTCGGGCGTCCTATGTCCTTCGTGCTGTGAATCACCTGCCGTTGCAAATTCGACTCTTCGACAAAATCAAAGTCCGCTATGCCGATGGTTCCCACGCCTGCCGCGGCAAGATAAAGCGCCAGCGGCGCGCCGAGACCTCCTGTCCCTACGAGCAGCACTTTCGCCGCCTTGAGACGCTTTTGCCCTTCAACGCCGATTTCGGCAAGCAGCAGATGACGGCTGTGTCGTGCGATTTCGCCGTTCGACAAGC
>NZ_BBPW01000659.1:0-440 GCF_001028545.1 Treponema endosymbiont of Eucomonympha sp.
CGCCACGCGCTCGCCCGCGTTGGCGGGCGCCGCTGTGCCGTCCGCGACGAGCCGGCGCTGCGCCGCGTTTTTTTCGTCGTCAGCTGGGTCGTTCAACAGAGTCTCCCGGATACGGCCCGCCGCGATTCCCGCGCCTTTCGCCGCCGCCGCGACTTCGCGCGCGTACTGCGCCAGCTTGTCGCTCGTCATGCGCATGCCGTAGCCGAATTCCGCCGCGTCCTCAAACAGCGAGTTCGACCACGCCGGACCGCGCCCGCTCGCGTCTTTCGCGTAAGGCGTCGTCGGCCGGTTGCCGCCGTAAATCGACGAGCAGCCGGTCGCGTTTGCCACGAACGCGCGGACGCCCAAGATCTGCCCCCTGAGCCTTAGGTACGGCCTCCCGCCGCACCCCGCGCTCGCGCCGGCGAACACCACCTACGACCCCTCGGAACCCACCCCCC
>NZ_BBPW01000660.1:0-440 GCF_001028545.1 Treponema endosymbiont of Eucomonympha sp.
CGGAGGAACACCAACTTCTCATAAACGTTCGCCCCCAAACAAAGGAGGCGGCGATGCGATCATCTCTTGCTTTCGCTTTGCAGCAAGCCGCTTTCTATCGTTTGCCGAATCACGCGCCTTTCTCAGTTCGAGCTCACGACTCCGCTTTGAAATCGCGATCTTATCTTGCACCGGCACCGGTTGGTCACTGACCGTAATCGTCGAGGACGGGATGTTCGCGGGGGACAGGAGTTCACGAACTGTTTGCGCGTCATCCGCTCGTCTGTTATCGCCGTTCTTAGTCGGCCTAAGATCTTCGGAAGGCCCGGCTTGGTCTACCGGCTTAGGTGCGTGTAAGTTGCCCGCAGTGCGCAGAAGTAATGGCGCAGGCGTCGCTTACACGGTAGCGTTATTCGGCACGGCGTTAGCAGGAGAGTTGTTCTTCGCTTGCAACCCTTCAT
>NZ_BBPW01000661.1:0-439 GCF_001028545.1 Treponema endosymbiont of Eucomonympha sp.
GCCAGCGCGTACGTGACTGGGACAGCACACGACAGCTCGATCGCCGCGGAAATGGCAAAATGACCCGCGCCAAAAACGCCCAGCTCGGCGAGCGGCGGAACCGCAGGCTCGGCGCGCTGTATGCGTGTCCCATGGGCGGGTGGCTCGCGCTGTTTTTCGTGCTGCCGCTCGCCATCATCGCGCTGTACAGCTTCATGAAAAAAGGCTTGTACGGCGGCGTAGAGCGCGAGTTTTCGCTCGACGCGTACCGCCTCATGCTCAACCCCCGCTTCGGCGCGCTGTTTGTCCGCACCCTGCTGGTCGCCTTCGCCAGTACCGTGATTGCGGTGCTGGTTGCGCTCCCCTGCGGCTACGCAATGGCGCGGAGCAAGCGCCAGACGCTCCTTCTCATCTTGGTCATGGTGCCGTTCTGGATAAACTCGCTCATCCGCGTGTTCGG
>NZ_BBPW01000662.1:0-439 GCF_001028545.1 Treponema endosymbiont of Eucomonympha sp.
TTCTTTTATCCGTTCCCGCGCCTCGTCGCTTATATCGTGCCGGTGAATGCCTTCATTTCTTTTCATGCTTCTATTTTACCTCTTTTCCCCTATCCAGTCCACACTGCCTAAGGAAATGTTTATATTTCTGTTGTATTTCTTGCAATGCTTGTGTAAACAGCAGTATGTTCGGATTATGCGACAGATGAAACTCGTTTTGCCAAGCAAGATACTTCAGTGCAAGTATTTTTTTTGATATCTGGGCGATTCGCTTTCAGTACCATTATTAAAAATGTCTGTTCTTGCTCGCGTTGACCGGAAAGGGCAGGAGGGCGGGGGAAACGCCCCTGCTATAGGGCACTTTTCCGAAGGCTGCCCAGCCGCGCGCGAAGCCGGATATTCGCTCTAGTGTGGATTTGGGAAATGCGGGATTCGCTCACGTTCAGCACCCGTCCGATTA
>NZ_BBPW01000663.1:0-439 GCF_001028545.1 Treponema endosymbiont of Eucomonympha sp.
GAGAGCGGCTCACTGCTTGCAGAAAAACAGCGCCTCCTCCGCGAACCTAGACCTGTAAGAGAAGCCATATACCGCGCCCGAATATGGGCGCAAGCAGCCTAAACCGATAGGGCGAATAAGCGGCTACCGTGTTTATCAAGAAGGCTTGCCGAGGGGCGGCGGGCGCTGTCCAGCTGCCTGCCGAGCGGGCTTTGCGGGCAAAGGCTTTGCAAGAAGAGGCGGGGAAAGCCGTACCGATACGCCCGCCGAAAGCGGCTCGCTGCTTGCAGAAAAACAGCGCCTCCTCCGCGAACCTAGACCTGTAAAGGAAGCCATATACCGCGCCCGAATATGGGCGCAAGCAGCCTAACCCGATAGGGCGAATAAGCCGCCCAAACCCATAAAACGGATAAGCACCTACCGTGCTTACCGAGCGGGCTAACCGGCGTTTCCGGCTGAC
>NZ_BBPW01000664.1:0-439 GCF_001028545.1 Treponema endosymbiont of Eucomonympha sp.
TGTGCAACCTGCGCTGCATATACTGCATGCCGGAAGAAGGCGCAGCGCAGCTCCCCCGCGAAGCTATGTTGCGCGTGGAGGAATGCGTGCGCCTCTGCCGCGTCCTCGCCGGGCTCGGCATTCGCCGCGTCAAAATCACGGGAGGCGAGCCGCTGCTGCGGAATGGGTTATGCGCACTCGTCCGTGCGCTCGCGCTGATTCCGGGCGTCGAGCAGGTAACGCTTACCACGAACGGAATCCTGCTCGGCGGCTTCCTCAGCCAACTGCGGGATGCGGGAATCGAGGCAGTCAACGTCAGCCTCGACACGCTGAACCCCGCCGCATTCCGCCGCATTGCGCGGCGGGACGGGCTGGAACAGGTGCTTCAGGCTTTCGGGCAGGCATACGCGACGGGACTGCCGCTCAAAATCAACTGCGTCCCTATCCGCGGGCTGAACGA
>NZ_BBPW01000665.1:0-439 GCF_001028545.1 Treponema endosymbiont of Eucomonympha sp.
TTTTCAGTTTTTTCTGTCTGTCCCGGCGTTTGCCCGCAGGATTTCAGGCGGGGCGATAGGGTAGTTTGCCGTAAGCACTTCAATTTTGCGCGCCGACGGCGAAACCCTTGCCGCAATTGGCTTTTGCATTTTTATTTCAAACTGGCTCCAGCCGTGTTTTTCTTTGTATTCGGCAAGCGCTTCGTGTCGGAACGAGCTCAAAAGAAACTTCCCTTCTATTTTTGAAAGCGTTTCAAGCAGCGCGCGGAAATCGTCGCCTGAATACCCGTCGTAGTGTCCCTGGTCGGTGCCGGGGTAAGGAGGGTCGAGATAAAAGAACGTTTCCGGGGTGTCCCTGCTTCTGATTATTCTTAAGGCGTCGCAGCATTCTATCTGCGCGTTTTGCAGGCGGGCGGCAAGCTCTTCGGAAAATGCATGCCGCTTGTTAGCCAGCCTTTTT
>NZ_BBPW01000666.1:0-439 GCF_001028545.1 Treponema endosymbiont of Eucomonympha sp.
CCGAATCGTGAACCACGCGCTGCAGGGCAACGCGGTGGGGCTGGGCTTTGTGTTTGGCGGCACGCCCGAATTCCAGCTCGACACGAGGCGCGGCATGTTCAGCTACGACGCGCTCCGCCGCAGGCTCGGCGAGAACTCGTTTGCGCGGCGGCAGGGGCTGGTCGATTTTTCCGGTCCGGTCATACGGCTTTCGAACCTGACGCGCGAGGATTTCTACCTGCTGCTGGAAAAAATCCGCCTCGTCTATGCGTATGGCGTCGAAGAGGACGCGCTCATTCCGCGCGAGGCGCTCGCGGCGTTCATGGAACATTGCGCAAAACAGCTCGGCAACGAGTATTTCCGCACGCCCGGAACCACGATTATCGGCTTTATCAACCTGCTCGCGGTGCTGGAGCAAAACCCCGGCGCGGACTGGCGGACCCTGCTCGGCCGCGTTACG
>NZ_BBPW01000667.1:0-440 GCF_001028545.1 Treponema endosymbiont of Eucomonympha sp.
TTGAAGTTCTTTACTTCCAGCATACCGCTCACCTAGGTAGTGTGGACTGGAAGATAGAGGAATAAACACCTGACATGAATGGCGGCGATGAAGGAAGCGGTGAGCTTTGCGTAGCGCGTAGCGATTCCGCGCCAGCGTTTGAGGGCGCGGAAGACGTTTTCAATGACGTGCCGCGCCCGATACAGTTCATGACTGTACGCTCTTTGCTCTTTCCGGCTTTTAACCGGAGGGATGACGGCTGTTATATCCGCTTCCTTAAGCATATCGAGCAGTTCGTTCGTGTCATACGCTTTGTCCGCAAGGAACGCTTCCGCCTCCAAATCCTCCATAAGGAGAGGCGCCTGGCTACAGTCCGCAGCTCTAACCGACTGAGCTATAGGCCCGATAGCAAGAGAGAGTATAGCTTAAGCCGCGTGCCTTTGGCAAGAGCGTTACCCGTG
>NZ_BBPW01000668.1:0-439 GCF_001028545.1 Treponema endosymbiont of Eucomonympha sp.
AAACGTCTTCCGCGCCCTCAAACGCTGGCGCGGAATCGCTACGCGCTACGCAAAGCTCACCGCTTCCTTCATCGCCGCCATTCATGTCAGGTGTTTATTCCTCTATCTTCCAGTCCACACTACCTAGAGCGTCGGCGTCGATATTCAGCCGCGTCGCTTTGTCGTCGGCTTGGGCGGCGAAGGTCTGCGCCCACTCATAAAACTTGTTTCCCTCTCTGGGGATATAATCCGGCATGTTTCGCTCTCCTGTTCCTCTGTTTTTGACGGCGGGCATAGCGCCGGCCGTTTTTCACTCTATTAAAATGTTCTCATGTTCGCCTACCTTATCCCGTCTCTGCTGTGGCACCTCAAAAACAAAGAGCGCGTGGTCATTTCGACCGGCACCATAAACCTGCAGCAGCAACTGCTCGAAAAAGATATTCCCGCCGCGCAGGATATC
>NZ_BBPW01000669.1:0-439 GCF_001028545.1 Treponema endosymbiont of Eucomonympha sp.
GGAAGGCATAGAAAGATAAAAACTAACAAGACATCGATGAGCTGTTTCGAGCTGGACGTAGCCGCCACCTCGATGAAAGCAGCATGGGAGGCATGGGGATCAAAGAACAACTTATGCCACCAGGGTTGTGCGCAAGAGGTGGATGATATCGAAGACGGCGCAGCAAAAAAGAAAAGGCCCGGCGTAGTGCTGAAGCGCCCTGTTGGATCTGATGGGCCATTCTTAGAGCAGGCGGACCTCCCGGCATCGCTTCCAGCCCACAAGCGGGGCTCGCGAAAGCCCCCTTCGACGCCAATTAAGCGCGGGAGCGATCTGGAGGACAAGGCAGACCGAGAGGGCGCAAAGGAGTACGAACGGGAAGAACGGAAGCGAGGTGGGGAACGGGCCAAACTTGAAGCTGAAGGGGCGGGTGGCGAGCGAGCAATCGCCAAAGTCGGGG
>NZ_BBPW01000670.1:0-440 GCF_001028545.1 Treponema endosymbiont of Eucomonympha sp.
CGGGCAAAGCCCGCGCCTTTTCTCTCCATTTCGGCAGTCCCAGTCGGCGAAGCTGCGGCACGCCGCAGCGCGCGGCCGTTGCCCACAAGCAGAGTCTTTATGCTACAAGTGTGCGCAAACAGGTTTTACCTCGCTGTCGAGTTCCTTCAAGGAACTCGAACGTTCCCCGCAGGGGAACGCAAAACTCGGACGTTCGGCTACTGCCGAACGCGTATACGGCAAAACATATTCCGCGCCCTGCCGGCAAGTTATTTCGCGCAAAAGCGGCGTCAAACGACCCGCTCATACAACTTTATGCGCCGCCCGCAAGGTCCCGCGAGTTACTCGCAAGGTCCTGCGAGTCACGCATAAAATTTTGTGAGCAACGCATAAACCCTTGCGAGCGGCGCATAAAATCCTGCGAGCCGCGCATAAAATTTGGTGAGCGGCGCAAAAAACTT
>NZ_BBPW01000671.1:0-438 GCF_001028545.1 Treponema endosymbiont of Eucomonympha sp.
AATGGATGAAGTCGGGAAGAGGCGGGCGGTCGACCCATGTTTCTCGACCAAAGGATTCGAGAAAGGCAGGGGTCTGTGTTTACAGATGGCTCACGGCTTGGCAGCACAGTTGGGCGGTGCGCTGACCATTCAAAGCCGTTTGGGGCTGGGCACGAACAGAGAGATCTGGCTTCCTTCGACTGATCAGCCCGTGCAATCGGACAGCCAGTATCAGGTCTCGAGGGTCAGCGGCGGCCCCATTGGAACCGCGCTCCTTGTCGATGACGAGCCCCTCGTTCGTGCGACAGCAGCTGACATGCTCGCGGACATCGGTTACACGGTTATCGAAGCTGCTTCGGCGGAGCCATCCCTCTTATCGATACCAAGGCGATATTCGAGTCGGAGTCGAACTCCCAGCTAGCGGCGTCACTTACTACGAAATTCCAAATGAATATGGTG
>NZ_BBPW01000672.1:0-438 GCF_001028545.1 Treponema endosymbiont of Eucomonympha sp.
CCGGCGCCGCGGCGAGCTGCCGCGCGAATTTGACGAATGCCGGCGGGTTTTTCAGCAGTAGCACGGAATACGCGCGGAGCCGCTCGCGCTGCCGTCCGTCCAAGCCTTCCCATGCGTTGATTTCCGCCGCAATACGTGAGGCGTGCCGCTCGGTCGCTTCCCCGCCGGAGCGGGCAACGGCGCATGCGGCGTGCAGCAGGAGAATTGCCTGTTCGTATGCGGGACTTTTGCGCCTGGCGTTTTTGTCGGGCAGTCTCTGGTATTGCAGCCGGCAGAGCGCCATTTCGTCGTCCGCCTTCACCGCATACGGATAGGCGAGGATATCCGGCGCGACTCCGATAAGCTCGCGCTCCAGCGTTCGCATAAGCGCGACGAAGGTCTGCTTTGAAAACGACGCATCGGGGATAAAACGGCGGAGGAATTCGCCCGCGCGCACGA
>NZ_BBPW01000673.1:0-438 GCF_001028545.1 Treponema endosymbiont of Eucomonympha sp.
TGTTCCAACGAAATATCGCTTATGTTACAAATGGCAGCGAACGCAACGGACTGCCCGAACCCAGCGCGGACAAGGTGCGCGCCGAAACGCCCAGACGCCACCTGCACGACCGTGTTCGCGCCGTAGCGGTAAAAATCCCTGTGCAAGCCGCCCTCGCCCGTGTTGTACACAATTCCCAGCTCCGTCGCCGCGCGCGCGAGGCTTTCGTGCGCGTTGTAGCTGATAGAGCCGTAGCTCATTGCGGAGAACATAATCGGCGTGGAAAGCTCTATGTGCGGCGGCAGCGCCGTAACGAGCGAGCCGTCCGCGTTGCGTTCCAGTTTGGCGGGGCGCTATCCCAGCGCGACTTTCGTTTCCATACGCCACCGGAGCGGGTCGATGGACGGAGTCGTTACCTTCGAGGCGGTTATCACGAGCCGGTTCCAGGACGGCGGGCGG
>NZ_BBPW01000674.1:0-438 GCF_001028545.1 Treponema endosymbiont of Eucomonympha sp.
CACGCGTCAGCTTTTCCGCTAGCAGATACAGTCCCGTCGCCGCCGCGCCCTGAACGCCCCCGAGGACAACGCCCGCGAGAATGGCGAGCATATCTTTCAGCACGACCGGCACCCCGCCCGGCAGCGGACTCGCAATGACGCTGCTCACGCAGATGAGCGCCGCGAACAGCGCGGCAAACACCGGGCGGTTCCGCCGCGCTGTCTGAACGGAACGCTCCGCCTCGGCATTCCCCGTTTCTCCGCTGTGCGAAGGAGTCCGCCCGCACTGTGTGAAGGCGTGCACCAGCGTAGTGGGAGGGTATGTACCAGCGTAGTGGGAGGGAGCGCACCAGCGTAGTGGGAGGATGCGCACCAGCGTAGTGGGAGGATGCGTACCAGCGCTATGCGAAAGTCTGTACCGGCACTGTATGAATATCTGTACCAGCACTATGTGAAGGA
>NZ_BBPW01000675.1:0-438 GCF_001028545.1 Treponema endosymbiont of Eucomonympha sp.
CGTCCATTTCGCGCTGTTCATTTCCCGCCTGATAGCGCCGATTGCGGCAAAGCAGGGGGGGCAGTACAGGTTGAACGACAAAAAGGTGAACGCCGACAGCTTGGTGAAGCCGCCCGCGAAGGAAGTCCAGATTTCCTCGCCGTTCTCCGCCGCGTCCGCGAAGCCGTAGAGCACCCCCATAGTGCCGACGACGTTTTCCTTTGCCACCAGCCCCGTAATGGTCGCCACCGCCGCGTCCCATGCGCCGAATCCGAGCGGCGCGAAGAGCCACGCGACGGCGTTCCCGACGGCGGCGAGAATGCTACCGTTCATGTCCTCGACCATGCCGAAGGCGCCGCCGGAAAAGCCGAAGCTCGACAGGAACCACACCGCCACCGCCGAGAGCAGGATGATGCTGCCCGCCTTTTTGACGAACGACCAGCCGCGCTCCCACATAGA
>NZ_BBPW01000676.1:0-437 GCF_001028545.1 Treponema endosymbiont of Eucomonympha sp.
CAGTGCTGTTGCAGCCCCGGGACGCGCGCGCCGATTGTCGCAACCCCCTCGTGCATTTCGTCCAGCCTTGGCTCCTGCCGCTCAACGCGTCTGTTCAAGTTTGCCGAACATCTGCTCAAATCATGATAGCGACTGCATGATTGCTTCGTCTCTATCCACTCTGACCTCTTTACCGCTTCCACGTCTCGCTTCCGACTATGAACACGTTGCCGCGCACTTGAAAACTCGCGGATTAAAGGCAAGGCATACAGGCAAAGCCCGCCCTAACTAGCCGCCGCAAAATCCCCCCGCGCCATATTGGGAACGAAGCCGAAGCTCCTTATGCGCCCTTCCATACACTGGCGGCACTCGGCGGCTTCGTCCCCGGTGCAAATCTTGTGGACGTACAGGGCATCGCGCCGCCGCACGGCTTTCGCGGACAGGTCCGGCATGACAAC
>NZ_BBPW01000677.1:0-438 GCF_001028545.1 Treponema endosymbiont of Eucomonympha sp.
ATTCCGAATGCGAACGCCCTTCTCCACACCGTGAACCAGTACGGGTTTCGATACGTGGCAACGGGAGACTCGTCCATACCCGGATATTCTCTCTATCTGGTACCGGACGTGTATTTTGCGGGAAACAACGGGATCAACATTTTTCCGCTGCTTACCCTCGGCAATGCGACGGCCAGGGGTAGGATCGGAGGCTTGGAATTTGCCTTTGTTATGCAAATCATAAATATTCCCCCCATGATAGCGACGCAGCAGGCGATACTGGCGTGGGCGGCGGATCTGTTTGTGCTGCGGACTGTAGCCCTGACCGCGGGGTGGATAGGCTTGCTGTACCTTATGGACGCGTCCCGCCCGAAAAGCACGACGGCGCTTTCCGCGCGGTAAGCCCGCCGGGGGGCGGAGACCCCACGGGTCCTGCCGAGCGGGCTGGTTTTGGCGCGG
>NZ_BBPW01000678.1:0-437 GCF_001028545.1 Treponema endosymbiont of Eucomonympha sp.
CACCCATGGCTGCCCGCACGGCCCCGCTCGCGCTCCCACACCCCCCGCCTAGCCTACAGATGATAACTACAATCCCCATAGTAAGTTGCGGGGAAGGTTCGCGGGGTCTTTCCGTCTAACTGCGGGTAACCGGCTTCTTTACCAGTATATACATTTCACCGCGTCTCGCGTTGAGACAGCGCCCAGAATCGTTACACCATTCGTGCGGGTCGGAACTTACCCGACAAGGAATTTCGCTACCTTAGGACCGTTATCGTTACGGCCGCCGTTTACCGGGGCTTCAATTCACAGCTACGCGTCTCCGCTAACCGCTCCTCTTAACCTTCCGGCACCGCGCATGCTTCACCACCTATACGTCTCCTTGCTGCTTATGCAGATGGCTGTGTTTTTGATAAACAGTCGCCTGGGCCTTCTCTGTTCCCCTCCTGACATTCCCC
>NZ_BBPW01000679.1:0-437 GCF_001028545.1 Treponema endosymbiont of Eucomonympha sp.
GCCGGGCTGGGTTGCGGTCCGAGGGGGGGGCCTGCGGGCGAAAGTGGAAACGGTGTGCCGCGGGGTAGGGGTGGCGGCGGCGAAATCGGGTATGCTCGGCGCGCCGTATGCGGTGGAACTGACGCGCGAATTCATTGCGTCGTATCGGGTTAAAAACTATGTGCTCGACCCGGTCATGGTGTGCAAAGGCGCGGGTGAAGCGCTCAACCCGGAGCTGAATCAGGCGGTCGCGGCAAAGTTGCTGCCGCTCGCGGAAGTCGTTACGCCGAACCTGTTCGAGGCATCGCAGCTTTCGGGTCTGCCCGAAGCGACCACGCTGGAGGCGATGAAAGAAACCGCCCGCGTTATCGCCAGCAAGGGCGCGCACACCGTGTTTGTGAAGGGCGGTGCGAAACTCGCGGGCGCGGCGAAAGCGTTCGACGTGTTTTATGACGGGA
>NZ_BBPW01000680.1:0-436 GCF_001028545.1 Treponema endosymbiont of Eucomonympha sp.
GTTCGCCGACAAGCTCGAAAAGGCGAAGGATTTTACCAGCGAGCTGAACGCGCTCATCAAGGACACCATTAAGGCGCACAAGCGAATCATCCTTAACGGCAATGGTTATGACGAAGCGTGGGTCACCGAGGCGGAAAAGCGCGGGCTGGCGAACCTGCGCACGACACCCGAAGCGCTCGAAGCCTTTGTGAGCAAGAAAAGCATAGACCTGTTTGCAAAGCACGGCGTGCTGAGCGAAGTGGAGGTACGGTCGCGGTACGAAATCCTGCTCGAAGGCTATTGCAAGACGCTGAGCATCGAAGTGCTCACGATGACTGACATGATACACAAGGATATCCTGCCGGCGGCATTCAAATATCTCAAAGATATTGCGAAGACCGCGCTCAAGGTGAAGGAGCTTGTGCCGAACGCCGCGTGCAAAGCCGAAAGCGAGCTT
>NZ_BBPW01000681.1:0-436 GCF_001028545.1 Treponema endosymbiont of Eucomonympha sp.
AGCCGGATAACAGGAAAACGTTTTTTAATGAGCAATCATAAAAGCGAAGAAGTTGCGGCGGGAACGCTGGGAGAAATTATCCAATATTCCGGCGCACATTTTGTGCACCAAGGAAAAAGGAACGGCCAATTAAAAAAGCGATAGCGGCAATAGAACAGGCGGGAGACGGGCGTTACAGCGTGTATGTAAGCGACGGCGACGAACTCCCGTATGGTCTGCTCGGAACAGGCGACACGAAAGAAGCGGCGATTGCCGATTTCAGGGACGGCTATCAGGATATGCGTGAATCGTTCCAAAAAGACGGCGAGCCGTTTGAAGAAACGTTGTTCTCTTTCCGCGATGATTGCGTCCCGGATGCCGCGCCGTCTGTAGCGTTTGCCGCGACGCCCTATTCGCTCGCGGCTTTACGGTAAAAAGCGTGGGTGTTTCAATAAAA
>NZ_BBPW01000682.1:0-435 GCF_001028545.1 Treponema endosymbiont of Eucomonympha sp.
AAAGCGGGAAGTTTCGAAATATCGCGGAGCGTTCGGGACGGGCACAGGACCAAGAGGGCGGCGGCACACTGGAAGCGCTGCGCAAAGAAGGGTATATGTAATGGAATGGAAACCAACTGACGGGCGCGGCGGCACGCCGGATATCGAATTGGAGCGAATGAATATCGTCATAACGGGACACGTTGACCACGGCAAGAGCACGCTGGTCGGCAGGCTCTTGGCGGACACGCTTTCGCTGCCCGAAGGCAAACTGGAGGCGGTGAAGGCTTCCTGCAAAAAGAACGGGCGGGTGTTTGAGTACGCCTTTCTGCTGGACGCGCTGGACGACGAGCAGAAACAGGGAATCACCATAGACAGCGCGCGGATTTTCTTCCGCAGCAAGGCGCGGGAATATATCATCATCGACGCGCCGGGGCATATCGAGTTTCTGCGGAA
>NZ_BBPW01000683.1:0-436 GCF_001028545.1 Treponema endosymbiont of Eucomonympha sp.
GGGGTTAAATCTATATGCAGAGTTTCTTCAAAAAATTCTGTCGTTGCCCGCACGGGCAACGACGAACGCTTGACATTCTTTTTAATTTTATGTATAACCGAACACGAATATCAAAGACGATATGGGGGCAGAGCTGTCCCTAGTCGTCTTTTTTTATATCTATAGCGAGGAGAGACTATGAGCAATCTTCCAGAATTATTCGGCAGCGTGGTGTTTAACGACACGGTAATGAAGCAACGGCTTCCGAAAGACGCCTACAAATCGCTGAAAAAGGCTATTGCCGAAAGCAAGCCGCTCGATTCGGGCGTGGCAAGCGTCGTGGCAAACGCCATGAAGGATTGGGCTATCGAAAAGGGCGCGACGCACTTTACCCACTGGTTCCAGCCGATGACCGGCATTACGGCGGAAAAGCACGACAGCTTCATCTCGCCGACCC
>NZ_BBPW01000684.1:0-435 GCF_001028545.1 Treponema endosymbiont of Eucomonympha sp.
CGCCTCGTCGCTTATATCGTGCCGGTGAATGCCTTTATTTCCTTTCATGCTCCTATTTTACCTCTTTTCCTTTCTTTAGTCCACACTGCCTAGCGGCCCGGACGCTTCCCGCAAGCCGGAACCGCGCGTTCCGGCGCTTCCGCGGGCGGAGCCGCGCGCAGCCCCGCCGCCTAATGGAGACATGCTAGCGGCGGGCGGCAAAAAAGTCAAGGCGTTCGTCATAAGAGAAGCGGCTTTGCCGCTTCTCTTATGAGACGAGAAAGGGAACGGGCTTTGCCCGTTTCCTTTCTCTCCATTTCGGTAACGCCCAACGGTAGCCGCGGCGCTTGCCTCGCTGCTCTTCACCCGCCCGCCCTGTGCGCCGCGGGTGCGGCGTTCCCAGCGGGGAACGCCGCCTTTGCCCGTATGCCGAGTTTCCTCAAGAAACTCGGTCGT
>NZ_BBPW01000685.1:0-435 GCF_001028545.1 Treponema endosymbiont of Eucomonympha sp.
ACGTCGGCGACCATCTTATCGACCAGCTTGACCGTGATTGGCGTACCGTCCTTCGGGGTGTCTAGCGTTATCTCGGTCATGTTGACCACTCCGGCATTGTGGCCGAATTCCCTTTCGTCTTATATTCTCTCGCTCTAATACGCAACATGCTGGCGATAGCGCAGGCAAGTTTCGCTCACCCCGTCCGCGCGTTGCTCTGCAAAGGATGCTGTGGTATACTTGTCATAGTGCGTCATAATACTTGATTCGGCGCGAAAACACGGCATATGCAATGAAGATATCATTCACGCGATTAAAGATGCAAATACAACATTTAGAACCGCGGGAGCACCTCAATAATTGCTGTACATCTGGTTTGACAGGTCTGCCCACCAGCTGGAGATTAACCCTGTGTTAAACGCCCAAAACGACGATATTGTTATTCCTGCGGTGAAG
>NZ_BBPW01000686.1:0-435 GCF_001028545.1 Treponema endosymbiont of Eucomonympha sp.
GGAAGCAATTATGGTGGGCACGGGGGCGGAGCCCATCATTATGGGTGGCACCGCGGTCGAGGCCATACCTATGGATGGCATCGCGGCCATCACCGCCACGGGCGCTAACGGTCAGGTATAAGGAGAAAAACGATGAAGTCGGTTCTTATATCGCTAACAGGCGCAGTCGTCCTAACCTCCACCGCGGTGGTCGCGGCGCCTCTGAATGTCGGTGCTGTTGGTTCAGACCTGACCACGGTAGAGCAAATCAGGTTGGTCTGTAATCAATACGGCCGCTGCTGGCGCGACTCTGAGCCAGAAAGCGGCTTTCGAGACAGTACGCATGGCTTCATGGTATGGGCAGTGGGGGTGTTATTCGGCGCCGTTGTTCTCGCCATTGTCGGACTGAGTGCTGCCAAAACCTCCGCTCCGTCCGCCGCTGTTGCTGCAGCCGGC
>NZ_BBPW01000687.1:0-436 GCF_001028545.1 Treponema endosymbiont of Eucomonympha sp.
TTGTTTATCAACGCGGTAGCGTGGCAGACGCGCACAGGCGCTCCGTGGAGGGATATACCGCCAGAATTCGGGAACTGGAACAGCATACACAAGCGGTTTTGCCGCTGGCGGGATAAGGGAATATGGAGAATGCTGGCGGACGCCGCAATAGGCGAGCCTGCCGGGGATATCTTTATGATAGATTCGACATATATCAAGGCACACGCGGACGCATGCGGAGCACAAGGCGGCAGCCAGGACATTAGCCGCACAAAAGGGGGCTGAACAGCAAATTGCACTTGGTAGTCGACGAGTACGGGATGCCGGCAGGCGGCATTGTGACAAGCGGTACTGTCGCGGATTGTAATCAAGCGCCTCTCCTTATGGAGGATTTGGAGGCGGAAGCGTTCCTTGCGGACAAGGCGTATGACACGAACGAGCTGCTCGATATGCTTAA
>NZ_BBPW01000688.1:0-435 GCF_001028545.1 Treponema endosymbiont of Eucomonympha sp.
TAAGCATATCGACCAGCTCATGCGGGTCATACACCTGCTCCGCAAGGAACGCTTCCGCGTCCAAATCCTCCATGAGTCGAAGCGCTTGATTACGCTCCGCGTCAGTACCGCTTGTCACAATGCCGCTTGCCGGTATCCCGTCCTCGTCAACCGCCAAATGTAATTTGCTGTTTAGCCCCCTTTTGTGCGGCTAATGTCCTGACTGCCGCCTTGTGCCCCGCATGCGTCTGCGTGTGCCTTGATATATGTCGAATCTATCATAAAGATATCTCCGGCCGGCTCGCCTTTTGCGGCGTCCGCCAGTAGTCTCCATATTCCCTTGTCCCGCCAGCGGCCAAACCGCTTGTGTATGCTGTTCCAATTCCCGAATTCCGGCGGTATGTCCCTCCACGGCTGCCCCGGGCGCGGCTGCCACGCTACCCCCTTGCACACACG
>NZ_BBPW01000689.1:0-435 GCF_001028545.1 Treponema endosymbiont of Eucomonympha sp.
CGGCATGATATACGTTCAGACCCGTTCGGCAAAAGTCGACTATGAATTTTTTGGCGCAGCGCCTAAAGAGCACTGGTGGTCGTCTTTGTATGCGCCTTTCTTTGAAGACGGCGCGTTTAACGTCTTTGCAGACATAAGGGCGGACGGCTGGAGCGCCTATCTTGGCGGCGTCGAAAGCACGCGGAAGGACCGGACAGGCACCCCTGTCCGCTACGCGTTCGCCGGCGAAGGCAAGCGCGGCGACGATGACGCGCGGTTCTTTTACGATTTATTGTCGTTTCTGTTATCGCCATACCAAAATGACAAGTCGCTGCGCAAACGCGCGCAGGACTTGGGGGCATATCTTGACGGCGAGGAGTTTTTCAGCGCGGGTTTTACCGACAGCCTTGACGAAACGCGGCACAACGCTGCCACAGAGCCGCGCGCGCGAGACAC
>NZ_BBPW01000690.1:0-434 GCF_001028545.1 Treponema endosymbiont of Eucomonympha sp.
ACGGACGGGAAAAAATAGCAGGGAACCATAAGATACTAAGCGAGATAAGCGCCCACGCACGGGGAGCGGAGTTTTTATTCCCCGGGGTCAGGACCGTTATTGATATCGGCGGACAGGACAGCAAAATCATCTCTGTTGAAGACGGCAGGGTAAAAGATTTTCAGATGAACGATAAATGCGCCGCAGGTTCAGGACGTTTTCTGGAAATTACCTGCTGCCGGCTTGATATTGACCCGCTTTTAATCGACGAGTTTTTAAAGCCTGAAAAGGCAGTTTCTCTCAACAGTACCTGCGCGGTATTCGTTGAGTCTGAAATAATAGGGCTTCTTGTCAAGGGTGTTTTCCGGGAAGAAATAGTAGACGGCGTTGCGGCGTCTACGGCAACACGAATCGTCGCCCTTGCAGGACGGATGAATTTGCTGACACCTGCGGTT
>NZ_BBPW01000691.1:0-434 GCF_001028545.1 Treponema endosymbiont of Eucomonympha sp.
CCAGCGCCCGCGCGCGTGCATTGCCTGCAAGGCGCGGCAGGAACCATGTGCCGCCGCAATCCGGCACCAGCGCGATCTTCGAGAACGCCTGAATGAATTTCGCGGAACGCGCCGCCAGAACGATGTCGCAGGCGAAGGCGATGTTGGCTCCGCCGCCCGCGGCGACACCGTTGACCGCGCAGACGATCGGCAGCGGCAGCTTGCGCAATCTGCGCATGAGGGGATTGTAGTTCTTATCAAGCGTAACGGTGAGGTCCGGCTTTTGTCCCGGTATGAAATCAACCTCTGACAAATCCTGTCCCGCGCAAAATCCGCGTCCGGCGCCGGTGAGGATCAGCGCGCGACATTTCGTATCAGCCTCCGCATCATTCAACGCCGCGTTCAGCGCGGTGTGTACACTTTGATTGAACGAGTTGAGGCTGTCGGGCCTGTTA
>NZ_BBPW01000692.1:0-433 GCF_001028545.1 Treponema endosymbiont of Eucomonympha sp.
CGCCGCGGCGGAATGCGCCGTACAGCGCGTCCCGCTCGGACACCGGCATTTTGCCGGTAATCAGCGGCGCGGGCAGGGCGCGAGCGATTTTAGAGAGCTGGTCGAGGTACTGCCCGATAACGAGAATTTGGTCGGACGCAAACCGAGCCGTGAGCCGAGCCGCAAGCTCGATTTTCGCGGGGTTGGTGCTGGCGATTCGGTAGCGCTCGCGCGGGGCGGAGACGGCATACGCGATTTCAAGCTCTTTCGGCAGGTCGACGCGGATTTCGACGCACTCGGCTTTCGCTATCCAGCCCGACGCTTCAAGCTCCTTCCACGGCACGTCGTAGCGCTTCGGGCCCACGAGCGAAAACACCATTCCCTGCAAACCGTCCTCGCGCACCAGCGTCGCCGTCAGCCCGAGCCGCCGGATAGCCTGCAGCTCGGCGACGAC
>NZ_BBPW01000693.1:0-433 GCF_001028545.1 Treponema endosymbiont of Eucomonympha sp.
GCGGATATAATCAAGGCGGAAGGCTCGCTCGCGCTCACGGCACAGGTATGAACAGAGAATCTTGGCTTTAATCCCGCCGTCCGCCTTCAGCGAGCCGATTCTCAGAAAGTCCGCCGCAGACCCTCGGCGGCTTATTTCATAGACATTACAAACGCCTTCTTTTGCTCCGGTTCGCCGCGCGGTTCCGGCGGAGCGGCATTTTTCCAAGACGCCCGCTATTCCGGCTCGGACGGAACTGCCGAGCGATTCGCCGAATGCCCGCCCGTGTCAGCACCTCTGACACGAGCGAGACGCTTGGTGCGCATGAAGCGGGGCGTGTGGCGCGCATGAAACGAGGCGTGTGGCGCGCATGAAACGAGGCGTTTGGTGCGCATGAAACGAGGCGTTTGGTGCGCATGAAACGAGGCGTTTGGTGCGCATTTGAGTTCCCCTT
>NZ_BBPW01000694.1:0-433 GCF_001028545.1 Treponema endosymbiont of Eucomonympha sp.
GCGCGCTCGATCATCTGGTGTACGCGCGATAGGAGGGGCAATTCATTCCTTTGAGCGGTCAACTGGCCGAACTTCTAGCGGCTGATGGGCAATTAGAGGCAGCGTTGATTGCATCCGCCGAGTCGTTGGAAAGGACGCGTAAATCCGAAGCATTTTGGTGGTTGCCTGAAGCCTTGCGGATCCGCGGCGATGTCATCGCGCAAGCGGACGGAGGCTTCTCCCAGCTGGCCGAAAATCATTTGCGACAATCGATCGAGATTTCCGCGAAGCAGGCCGCCCTGGAGTGGGAACTACGGGCAGCGACCAGCCTGTCCATATTACTTCGCGATGCCGGGCGGGATGAAGAGGCAGCTCATACGCTTCACGGAACGGTATCGAATTTCGTGGAGGGTTTCGAAACCATACCGTTCCGACGAGCGAAAGCATTGCTGGA
>NZ_BBPW01000695.1:0-433 GCF_001028545.1 Treponema endosymbiont of Eucomonympha sp.
GCAAAAAATTTTGTGAGCGACGCATAAAATTTTATGGGCGGCGCATAAAATTTTGTGAGCGGCGCAAAAAACCTTGTGAGTCACGCAAAAAACCTTGCGAGCGGCGCATAAAATCCTGTGAGCCGCTCAAAAAATCCTGCGAGCGGGCAGTCTTTGCCTGTGCACCGCGGGGGCTTCGGCGGTGCAAAAAAAGCGGGGAAGCGCCCGCTTCCGGCGCTTCCCCGTCCTGCTGTGAAAGGCGTTGTTCCGCCCTTATCGCGTTATCGCCTATTGCGTTACCGCTACTCCCTTAAACTTGCCGTGATAAATGCCCCAAGATGAAGTATCTTTAAGCGCCTCGTGCCAGCCGCTGCCGGTATCGTCTATTTCTGTTTCCAGCGCGGTCTTTGCCATTTCGTCAGGCACATAAATCGTGAATCCTTCTGAAGTATCT
>NZ_BBPW01000696.1:0-433 GCF_001028545.1 Treponema endosymbiont of Eucomonympha sp.
TTGCCAAGGGGCGGGGACAAACAGACGCCCGTGCGGGGAGTGCCTACAATGCGTACCGTATTTTATGCATACCGTATGGGCGGCAGAGCGCATGGTATATTACAAAGCACCATATCCATATACCTCCACCCTAGACAGTGTGGACTAGATAGGGGAAAGAGGTAAAATGAGAAACATGAAAGAAAATGAAGGCATTCACAGGCACGATATAAGCGACGAGGCGTGGGAACGGATAAAAGACCTTCTGCCCGGACAGGCAGGGAAGCACGGGGGAGCGGCGAAAGACAGCCGCCTGTGTATCAACGCGGCGGCGTGGCAGACGCCCACGGTGTCTCCGCGGAGAATCATACCAACTGAATTAGCGAAACGGAAAAGCATATATAAGCGGATTGTCCGTAAAGCGGGAAAAGGAAATAGAGAAAATTTTGACGTA
>NZ_BBPW01000697.1:0-432 GCF_001028545.1 Treponema endosymbiont of Eucomonympha sp.
GGGTAGACCGACTGAGGCCCGTCCGAAAGCGCCTTGTCAGGGTCGCAGTGCACTTCCACAAGGAGTCCGTCCGCGCCCGCCGCGATAGCCGAAAGCGCCATAGGGGGGATTTTGTACCGTATGCCGAGCGCGTGGCTTGGGTCGACGATAACCGGAAGGTGCGTCAGCGGGCGCAGCACCGGAATTGCGGACAGGTCGAGCGTGTTCAGCGTCGCCTTTTCATACGTCCTGATTCCGCGCTCGCACAGAATCACGTCTTCCGTGCCCGACGACAGGAGGTATTCCGCAGACATGAGCCATTCCTCGAGAGTCGCCGAAAGCCCGCGCTTCAAAATGACCGGCTTGCCCAGCTCGCCGACGCGTTTCAGCAGCTCGGAGTTCTGCATATTGCGCGCGCCGAATTGGTACACGTCAACGTACTCGCGCATGAGC
>NZ_BBPW01000698.1:0-432 GCF_001028545.1 Treponema endosymbiont of Eucomonympha sp.
CGCTTTTTTTGCAAAATTCATTCTACGATTTGATTACTATATTGTTTGTCTCGGAGCCACCCGCAGGTAAGATAATTTCTGCTGGTTTCCCGTTGACGATCGTCGCGACCTATTCCCGCGCCCCCGTAATTTTTTTTGCCGCAACGCGCCCGTCTTCGTGCAGACTTGACCCATTCGCGTATGACCCAAGTTCCGCAATAGAAAACTGCCGCACTTCCTCGGAAAGCGGAGTCGTCGCGTTGTAGTCAAGGTAGATTCGTTTATTCATGTATACCGTTGGCCATAATCCCCCCCCCCACAATAATGTCTTCTTTATATATCCATGCTGATTTCCCCTTCGTTATCGCGCGCTGCGGAGTATCAACTATAATTCCCCACGTCTTGCCGGTTTCGCCCGCCGTGCCGAAATAATTTTTATTTGAATAAACAGGG
>NZ_BBPW01000699.1:0-431 GCF_001028545.1 Treponema endosymbiont of Eucomonympha sp.
CGCTCCGCATGCTGAAGGCGCTCGAAGCGGACAATACGCTGTCGGGCACCGGCAAACTTATGGCGGAGTTTCCGCTTTTGCCGCGCCAGAGCCGCATCATCGCCGAGTCGATTCAGCGCTACCCCGACGTGCTGGAGGAAGTGCTCATAGCCGCCGCCTTCCTTTCGGCGAAGTCGCCGTTCGTCCTGCCGGCCGGCAAGGAAATGGACGCGCGGAAAGCGCACCACGCCTTCCGAGACCTGCTCGGCGACTTCGTGTCCTACCTTAAAATGTACCGTACCTTCGTCGCCGTTACGAACAAGGAGCAGTTTTGCGAAAAGAACTACCTCGACTATCAGGTTATGACAGAAATCTGCAACATAAAGGAGCAGCTTGAGCAAATCGCCGCGCGGCTGGGGCTGCCCGTTTCGTCGGGCGGCTCTATGGACGAC
>NZ_BBPW01000700.1:0-432 GCF_001028545.1 Treponema endosymbiont of Eucomonympha sp.
AATGGCATACCATTTATGTGCGTTTCAGCCGCCGGACAAAAAACGTCGTATGGGAACAGGTCGCCGCCAAACGCAGCCGAAGCGAAGGTTCTTTTGCTGGATTCGATGTCGGTCAAGGCACATCCCGATGCTCACGGGGCATTAAAGAAAAGCGGAAAGTAAGCGATTAGAGAAGCCGTGCGGCGGCTGGAACACAAAGATACACGCAATAACGACAGACGACGTTGCATTTGTGAAGTTCAGCCTGTCTGCGGAGAACGCTTCCGGCACGAAAGTGGGACAGTTGTTGCTGGAAAGCATCGGGAAACGCGAAGGTGTTACGCTGCTTATGGATAGGGCATATGAGGATAACAAAACGCGAGAATTCGCAAAGGAACTCGGCTTTGCTCTCGTCGTGCCGCCGAAGCGCAGCCGCAAAAAAACCGTGGAATT
>NZ_BBPW01000701.1:0-431 GCF_001028545.1 Treponema endosymbiont of Eucomonympha sp.
CCGCACAAAAGGGGGCTGAACAGCAAATTGCACTTGGTAGCATCCCGAGTACGGGATGCTATCAAGCGGTACTGTCGCGAACTGCAGCCAAGCGCCTCTCCTTATGGAGGATTTGGAAGCGGAAGCGTTCCTTGCGGATAAAGCGTATGATACGAACGAGCTGCTCGATATGCTTAAGGAAGCTGATATAGCAGCCGTCATCCCTCCGGTTAAAAGACGGAAAGAGCAGCTAAAACGAATTAGGGCAGCGGCAAGGCAGCCGATAACATATACCGCCGACTGTCCGGCATCGACACCGGCAGCGCTAAAGGAATTTGCGGCAAAGGCTAGGGAATTAAGGCAGCGAAACAGGCAAATCAAACCGGCGGTAACAATCCGCATCATGCCGGAATGTCTGGAACTGTATAAGGCTTTAGGCAAGGGCTACACGG
>NZ_BBPW01000702.1:0-432 GCF_001028545.1 Treponema endosymbiont of Eucomonympha sp.
CCGATGGCAGGTTCATCTGCGTTTGCTCATGCTGCAACGGTTCAGCCATATACGCATCAACCAAAGAAGCTGATTTGGCGTTTCTGGTTTTGAAATGTAGTCGCTGGCGCCGGCTTCAAGCCACTTCTCGCGATCGCCTTTCATCGCCTTCGCTGTGAGCGCGAGTATCGGAAGCGTATGAAAGTCCGGAATTTTGCGAATCTCGCGAATCGTCTCGTAGCCGTCCATTTCCGGCATCATGATATCCATCAGGACGAGACTGATGTCGGGAGTCTTCTGTACGATCTCAGTGGCGGGTTTACCGTTGGTTGTACTCACGACATCCACGTCGTGATTTTCGTGCAGGGTTGTTAGTGCGAAGATGTGTCGGGAATCGTCTTAGACAATTAGCACTTCGCGTTTCGGCAGAATTTCGTTCGCCCCGTTAATACG
>NZ_BBPW01000703.1:0-431 GCF_001028545.1 Treponema endosymbiont of Eucomonympha sp.
CGGGGATTACTCTGATAGAGTACGCCGTTTCATAAAAGACGAGATAGGAGCAGAAGGCTACCGCACGCCAATTAAAGAGGTAAAGAAACGGTTGGCAAAAGAAGGCGCGAACCTGTCGAATGCCTACGACCAGAGCCTAGCCGAAATAAATCTTAAAAACGCAGTCGGACGCTTATGCCTCCGCTGCTCCGCTTCCTAAAAGACGGCGGAATATATATAGCCGAAACACGGCTTAACAGGTTTTTTACAGGCTTTTAGACAGTAAAGATGTCGCCGCAGAATGCGCAAGCAAAGTCTGCGGTAACGGGATAGAGCAGTCACGCTCTATCAGAGCGCCAAGTGAGCCATGCTACGAGTAAGCTACTCGTTATTAGCGTGTATAGTAGTGCCCCCTTATAGACCCTCGCCTACGCAGAAAACTGCGCAGGCGA
>NZ_BBPW01000704.1:0-430 GCF_001028545.1 Treponema endosymbiont of Eucomonympha sp.
CTTCACGTAGAAACCCATTCCGCGGTCGGCGCCTATCATCTCCGCCACCGTCAGGGTCATGACCGAAATAGACAGCGACACCGTCAGCTCGTTGAGGATTCTCGGCAGGGTATACGGCAGGATAACGCTGAACAGCATGACCCGCGTCTTCACGTTCAATATCCGTGCCGTATTGACGATTCGCTGGTCTATCGTGCCCACGCGGTTAATCATGTTCATGAAGAGGCTCCAAAAGGTGCCGCAGAATATGACGAATATCGATGCGCTCGTGAACGTCGGCATCATCACGACGAGGTACGGCCCGTAAATCATCGCCGGCACAGTGCTGATTGCCTTCGCAATGGGAAAAATCGCCTTACGCAGCCGGAGCGTCCAGCCGACGGCGATTCCGAGCGAAATCCCCGCGAGAAGCGACGCGCCGAAACCGCTC
>NZ_BBPW01000705.1:0-430 GCF_001028545.1 Treponema endosymbiont of Eucomonympha sp.
ATTTCAAGCATCTCCTGATTAGGGTGTTTTCTGCCGCCTTGCGGCGGGACGCTCGCATTCGTGCCCTCAATTATTTTCAAAAGCGCCTGTTGAACGCCTTCGCCGGAAACATCGCGGGTAATCGACATGTTTTCCGATTTCCGCGAGATTTTGTCAATTTCGTCTATAAAAATAATGCCGTGTTCTGCTGCGGAAATGTTCCCGTCAGCGGCGTTTATCAGCTTGAGCAAGACGTTTTCAACGTCTTCGCCCACGTAGCCAGCCTCGGTCAGCGTAGTCGCGTCGGCAATGGCAAACGGCACCTTCAGTTTTTTTGCCAGTGTTTTCGCCAGCAATGTTTTGCCCGAACCCGTCGGACCGATGAGCAGAATATTCGATTTTTCAATCTGCGCGTCCGAATCGGCTAGGCTCGCGTCTTCCGCAGACATCT
>NZ_BBPW01000706.1:0-430 GCF_001028545.1 Treponema endosymbiont of Eucomonympha sp.
TACGGCTTGGCAGACCCGCGCATTCGCCTCTCGGACTGACGCGTTGCCCGCGTGGGCAACGTTCGAGTTCGCCGCAAGCCTTCGGCTTGTTACCGAGTTTGCTTTGCAAACTCGCGGCTAAAGGCAAGGCATAACGGTTAAAGCCTCTGTACTGCATAGAGAAGCGCGTTATAGACCGCCGGAAGCCGCTGACGGTAGCGTGAAAACGCGCCTGCCCAGCGTTTGAGGCGCCGAAGACGATTTCAATAAAACACCCCGCAGCTTGCTGCGGGGTGTTTTATTCATGTCTCCCATTTTACCCTCCCCCTATCCAGCCCGCACTGCCTAGCATTTCCGACCGCTGGATTACAGTCTGGAACCCGCCGGACGCTTCCCCTTTCGCGATTCCCCGCGCCGTGTTACGCTTTGTCTTGCTGGGGCCCGGTCCTTG
>NZ_BBPW01000707.1:0-430 GCF_001028545.1 Treponema endosymbiont of Eucomonympha sp.
GCACCTTCAGTTTTTTTGCCAGTGTGTTCGCCAGCAATGTTTTGCCCGAACCCGTCGGGCCGATGAGCAGAATATTCGATTTTTCAATCTGCGCGTCCGAATCGGCTAGGCTCGCGTCTTCCGCAGACATCTGTTTGTAATGATTGTATACCGCAACAGCAAGTACTTTTTTTGCATAATCCTGCCCGATGACATACTGGTCAAGATAGGCTTTGAATTCCTTCGGAGACGGCACTTCTTTAAGTGCAATAGGGGCGACCGGCTGCCCGCCGCTGTTTAAAACGCCCTGACACACCGTAATACACTGATTGCAAATACAAATATGCCCCGGTCCAGCGACCAGCCGTCGCGTTTCGTCCTCATATCCGCCGCAAAACGAGCAACGGTCGTCAGCTTTCTTTTTCATTTTTCCCTTTCCTCATCATGATAT
>NZ_BBPW01000708.1:0-429 GCF_001028545.1 Treponema endosymbiont of Eucomonympha sp.
GCCGTTCCGTTTTATCGGGCAGCCACGCGAGTCCCGCTGCCGTAACCCGCGGCTCGGTACGGAGCGACGGGTTCAGGTGGTATATGAGCTCGTTGATTCGGCTCAAATCGTCCCGCAACGCCGAGTCCGAGACGAGGGAGCGGAGCAAGCCGACCATGCTGGCTATTTCGTCGGTGCTGATTTCAAAGTCGCAGCGCAAATCGGCGGCGTCTTCGTACAAAAAACAATACGCCAGATACTTATCCATATCGCGCCTCCTTCACAGCCGACGCCTCGCTGAACGCGCGGCGGCTTGCCCAGCCCATACTCCCGCCGCTTTCTCCGCCTGTTGTTTCAAACCCGCAAAATTCATCCGCGCCCCGACGGTGAGCGTAATGCCGGGCATCGGGTAACCGTCGAAGGACTCGTAAGACGCGTTGAGCCCCTCAT
>NZ_BBPW01000709.1:0-430 GCF_001028545.1 Treponema endosymbiont of Eucomonympha sp.
CCCGACAAAAATACCGGCATCTGCACAATGAACGGTGGAATCATCGCCGAAAACACCGCCAGAAGCGGCGGCGGCGCATATCTCGGTACGGGCGCGTCGTTTATCTACACGGACGGCACGATTCGGAGAAACACGGCCGCCATCGGTGCCGCGGTCTTTGTCGGCGAGGGGAGTTTTACGGTCAGCGAAAAAGCAGTGGTTGACGTAGGGAATTCGGCGTACCTGAACGCGGACAAAACGGTCGTCATGAGAGGAACTTTGCGCACACAACTTGCCGCCAATATCATAGAAAATGGCATTAGTTCGGGCGAGGCGATACACTGACTTGCTCCGATAAAGGCGGAAGACTTGTCGTACCGGAGAGACACGTTTAGCTCGGCGCGTCCGAAATGAAGCATCGCGAGCCAGCCGCTCAGCAGGCGAGCGCTAT
>NZ_BBPW01000710.1:0-422 GCF_001028545.1 Treponema endosymbiont of Eucomonympha sp.
CCCTGTATCATGACAGATGTTTTTGCACCTTGTTAAGAGGTTTTAGGTAAAACACGACGTCAAACAAGCCGCTTGTAAGCCTCCGGGCGGCGCGTAAAAGCCTGCAAGTCACGCGCAAGAGTCTGCGAGCGGCTTAAGAACCACGCATCCGCGGGACGCGCGTAAATGTTTATGTTGGCTTGAAAAATACGCTGAATGAATGAGGGCACACTCATGCGCCGCTCGCAAAAACCTATGGGCTGCTTCCCGAAGGCCGGAAAACGGCGGGGAAAACCGGCAGTCCCCGCGCATAAAAACGCGCCGCCCAGTCTGACGCTGAGCGGCGCATGAGTATCTGTCGAGTTCTTCAGATAGGTGAAGCGTACAGGCCCTTGCCTATAGGTTAACATTTACGCGCGTTCCTCGGATGCGGGGGTCTTAAG
>NZ_BBPW01000711.1:0-417 GCF_001028545.1 Treponema endosymbiont of Eucomonympha sp.
TGTCCGACGGCACCCGGGCCAAAAGTACTTTCCCGCACGCTTGCTCGGCGCCCTTCGCCATCTTTGCCGGGTGGTATAAGCCAACCCTCTCTGGAGGGGCCGTGCAGCCGTCGTGCGTTTGGATCTCCCAAAGAGAGTTTTGAAACTCATCGGTTACTTCCATGCGCCAGTCCCGGCCCGGTTTCAGCTTGCCATCGAGGTTTTTGATCATCTCGCCGGCGGTACGGTTCGCCTCGACCCAAGCCGCATCCTGGTCCGGCAATTCCTCCCCCACGTCGTCCCAATAAACCCGATCGTGGAATATGTTAAAATGATAACGAGGCACTGCTCCGTCTCCTTCCTAAAGGAGACAAATCGACTGTGGTAAGAAAGTTCAGCTCCGCCGCCGCGATTCTGAACGATAAAGCGAACGCCTCG
>NZ_BBPW01000712.1:0-409 GCF_001028545.1 Treponema endosymbiont of Eucomonympha sp.
ACTGCCGCCTTGTGCCCCGCATGCGTCCGCGTGTGCCTTGATATACGTCGAATCTATCATAAAGATATCCCCGGCAGGCTCGCCTATTGCGGCGTCCGCCGGCGTTTTCCCTATTCCCTTGTCCCGCGGCGGCGAAAGAGGGCGTTTTTTC
The DNA here is from genome assembly GCF_001028545.1 of Treponema endosymbiont of Eucomonympha sp. Taxonomy (NCBI): domain Bacteria; kingdom Pseudomonadati; phylum Spirochaetota; class Spirochaetia; order Treponematales; family Treponemataceae; genus Treponema; species Treponema endosymbiont of Eucomonympha sp. Next base: position 152 of record NZ_BBPW01000712.1, read on the forward strand.
GGGGCAGGGCAGTGTTTCCGCGCGGGCGGTCGTCGTGGCGGACCAGTATTTCGCCGCCGACCAAATGCTGCGCTACACCGGCACCGGTCTGAACCTCGATTTTTTGGCGAATGCGGCGCTGTGGCTTTCGGGCAAGAAGACGGTCGAGGCGAGGAAGAAGGCAGTCGCCGCGGCATAGAAGGCGAGGTCGCGGCTGTCGACGATTCCCTTTCCGGCGGCGGCAAAGTGCCACGCGAACGAAGCGAGGCGGCACAATCC
>NZ_BBPW01000713.1:0-414 GCF_001028545.1 Treponema endosymbiont of Eucomonympha sp.
TTCGAGGTTGTCGCCGAGGATGAGTTTATTTATGGGCACTGGTTGAGTGCTCCTTTATTGATCACAAATCAACTCTTGATAAAAGCGATAATTCCTAAAACACCACCAATTATTCCCAACATACTTCCAAAATCGGTCATAATAGCAGAAAAATATCTATTAAATAATCTTCCTGCATATTCTCTCCGAATTGCTTTATGCCTATCACTATCAATAAGTTTACCATTATTATCAAATACTGCATGATAATAATCTCGTGATCGAGCGTTCTTAACTATTTCACTGCCGAATTTATCTATTACAGAAGTCCACCCATCATCATACATGACCTTATTTGCTTTAATAAGTTTATCTCTTCTCTCGCTTATTACATCAAGAGCAAATCCATCCAACCAGTATCTTATTGATGAATCA
>NZ_BBPW01000714.1:0-407 GCF_001028545.1 Treponema endosymbiont of Eucomonympha sp.
GTATCGCGTTCCGTCAACACTCCCGCCGTCAATAACTGCCGCCATGTCTATTCCGGTGTGGCCTTCGGGTTGCCTAAAGGAACGCCGGTTGACCGGCGGCAAGCCCACGCTGATTTTTCATAATCCCGTACTCGTCAACTGCCAAGTGTAATTTGCTGTTCAGCCCCCTTTTGTGCGGCTAATGTCCTGAGTGCCGCCGTACGCCCCGCATGCGTCCGCGTGTGCCTTGATATATTTCGAATCTATCATAAAGGTATCCCCGTCAGGCTCGCCTATTGCCGCGTCCGCCAGCATTTTCCCTTGTCCCGCCGGCGGGAAAACCGCTTGTGTATGCTGTTCCAGTTACACCTATATTCCCGTCCACACCGCCGGCTCCTAAACACCTCTGCGAAAGGCGTTGGGCACGA
>NZ_BBPW01000715.1:0-402 GCF_001028545.1 Treponema endosymbiont of Eucomonympha sp.
CGCGCAAAACGGAGGCGTTCCGGCGGACGGAAACGAAAGGCGGCTTAGCAAGCTTGGCGTTCACTTCCGCGCGTGTTTCAATTCGTTCTGAAACTTCTCCATCTGCCTTTTCCAGCGAAGCTCCTCATCCTCGAAACGTCGATCAAGCGCCGCGCGCTCGGTTTCCACCAGGGTTTTGCGCAAGAGGTGGATGATATCGACGTCGTCGCCGCAACAATGAAAAGGCCCGGCGTAGTGCTGAAGCGCCCTGTTGGATCTGATGGGCCCTTCTTAGCGCAGGCGGACCTCCCGGCATCGCTTCCAGCCCACAAGCGGGGCTCGCGGACGCCCCCTCCGGCGCCAATTACCGGCGGGCGCGCTCTCGATGACAGGGCAGCCCGAGAGGCCGTACAGGAATACGAA
>NZ_BBPW01000716.1:0-402 GCF_001028545.1 Treponema endosymbiont of Eucomonympha sp.
GACCGGGCATCACGATACTCCACATGCGATAGTTCTTAGGTAATCATCTGTTGGTGGATTTGGAGTCCGAGCCGGGAGCGTTGGCATGCCTAGAAAGCTCAAAACTTACCAGACATCGATGGGCTTTTTCGATCTGGCCGTAGCCGCCCCCTCGATGAAAGCAGCATTGGAGGCCTGGGGATCCAAGAACAACCTATTCCGCGCGTGTTTCAATTCGTTCTGAAACTTCTCCATCTGCCTTTTCCAGCGAAGCTCCTCAGCCTCGAAACGTCGAGCAAGCGCCGCGCGCTCGGTTTCCATCTCGCGAAGCCGGTTCTCATGATCTCGCTTTGCTTTTTCTCTTTGGGCCTCGACTTTGGAGATGGCTCGCTCGCGACGCGCACGTTCAGCTTCAAGTTTGGC
>NZ_BBPW01000717.1:0-407 GCF_001028545.1 Treponema endosymbiont of Eucomonympha sp.
ACGGGCAGTTTTGCCCCGCGTCAGCGTTTCAGCACGGACTGGGGGTCTATCAGTTTGCCGTTTTTGTATACGGAAAAATGCAAATGCGGTCCGGTCGAATATCCGGTGCTCCCGACGGAGCCTATCCGCGCTCCCTGCCCGACGCTTTGCCCCGAACGGACAAGTGCGCGTTCCCTTAGGTGCCCGTACAGGGTCTGATACCCGTTTCCGTGGCTGATAATCACGTAATTCCCGAAGACGCGGGAATATCCCTCGGCGGCGACTTTGCCGCTCATCGCCGCCCGTATCGGCGTCCCCGACTTTGCCGCCATGTCTATTCCGGTGTGGCGGCTCTGCACGCCGGTGAACGGGTCGGCGCGCAAGCCGAACGGAGACGCGAGCCGCCACGACGCGGCGAGCGGCGAAAC
>NZ_BBPW01000718.1:0-389 GCF_001028545.1 Treponema endosymbiont of Eucomonympha sp.
CCGTTATGACAGGGGGACTTCAATTTCAAACGCGCGGCGCTTCGGTAATCAGCATCGAAAAAATCCGTCGGTCATTGCCGGCTAAAAGACGGCGGCTTAGCTGAACATCTTGATCGCGACCACGACGCTAATGGTTGCCGCGGCCATGTACCCATAAACGACGAGTCTGCGATTGATCTGCATGGTTCAGCGCAGCATAAACAGAAGCAGGCTTGCCCCGAGAAGCGAAACTCCGGAATAGCAGGCACAGAGAAAGCCGTTACAGACGCGCCTAAGCCGGACCTAGACCGGTGGAATAAGAGTATCCAAGGCAAATACAGAAGGGGCTCGTCGCAAGGAAGCGTTGAGCCACGGCTACCCGCATAGTGCAGCCTGCCATGCCATCACAG
>NZ_BBPW01000719.1:0-382 GCF_001028545.1 Treponema endosymbiont of Eucomonympha sp.
GGAGGGGCGCTTGGCTGCAGTCCGCGACAGTACCGCTTGTCACAATGCCGCTTGCCGGTATCCCGTACTCGTCAACTACCAAGTGTAATTTGCTGTTCAGCCCCCTTTTGTGCGGCTAATGTCCTGAGTGCCGCCGCGCGCCCCGCACGCGTCCGCGTGTGCCTTGATATACGTCGAATCTATCATAAAAATATCCCCGGCAGGCTCGCCTATTGCGGCGTCCGCCAGCATTTTCCCTATTCCCTTGTCCCGCCAGCGGCAAAACCGCTTGTGTATGCTGTTCCAGTTCCCGAATTCTGGCGGTATGTCTCTCCACGGAGCGCCCGTGCGCGTCTGCCACGCTACCGCGTTGATAAACAAACGGTTGTCTTTCGGCATTCTT
>NZ_BBPW01000720.1:0-378 GCF_001028545.1 Treponema endosymbiont of Eucomonympha sp.
TATAATGGTCAATTCCTCCCGACCACCTGTCCTGAAAACTGCGGATTTCCCCCGCGTCTCCCCAGATAACTTCATAATTGCGGTTGCTGAAAAACGGCGGGTCAAGATAGATAAGGTCTATGCTGTCCGCCTCTATGGTTTTGAGGATTTCGAGGTTGTCGCCGAGGATTAACTTATTTACGGGCATTGGTTGAGTGCTCCTTTATTGATCACAAATCAACTCTTGATAAAAGCGATAATTCCTAAAACACCCCCAATTATTCCCAATGTACTTCCAAAACCGGTCATAATAGCAGAAAAATAACTATTAAATAATCTTCCTGCATATTCCCTCCGAATTGCTTTATGCCTATCACTATCAATAAGTTTACCATTATT
>NZ_BBPW01000721.1:0-378 GCF_001028545.1 Treponema endosymbiont of Eucomonympha sp.
TATCGCTTGCGCGGCTTGCGGGTGTGGATGATTTAACCGTGCAGACGCTGTGGCAGGGCACAGCGATATTGCCATGACAGACCATTACACGCACGCGGCGCAGGCTACGGACTAGGCAGTGTGGACTAAAGAAAGGAAAAGAGGTAAAATAAGAGCATGAAAGGAAATAAAGGCATTCACCGGCACGATATAAGCGACGAGGCGTGGGAACGGATAAAAGACCTGCTGCCCGGACAGGCAGGGAAGCACGGGGGAGTGGCGAAAGACAACCGTTTGTTTATCAACGCGGTAGCGTGGCAGACGCGCACGGGCGCTCCGTGGAGAGACATACCGCCAGAATTCGGGAACTGGAACAGCATACACAAGCGGTTTTGCCGC
>NZ_BBPW01000722.1:0-371 GCF_001028545.1 Treponema endosymbiont of Eucomonympha sp.
CCGTTCGTCCGATGCGGATGTGATCGTGATTGAGGGAACCGATGCAAGGATTGCTTTGCATCCAGAAATGACCAGTGGATGATCGTCAACGATCAAGATATTCATTGGGGTTAATTACCATTCGGCTTTTGGACGAGTATCCCGCCTCTCGCTTAGGGTGCGACCTGCTCCGAATATTTTGGTGATCAACCGGCGCCAGAGAGAGGCTGAGAGGCTACGGGATACGACCGAAGCAAACTCCTGTCGTGCGCATCGCGCACTTCGAGGCAAGAAGTGACGGCTCGGCTCGCAGGGTCCCGTTGCCGTTTCGAGTAATCAGGCAAACATCTATACGGTTCTGTTTTCTGAAGAAGCTGCAGCCGCCGCATTTC
>NZ_BBPW01000723.1:0-373 GCF_001028545.1 Treponema endosymbiont of Eucomonympha sp.
CCGCTTGTCACAATGCCGCTTGCCGGTATCCCGTACTCGTCAACCGCCAAATGTAATTTGCTGTTCAGCCCCCTTTTGTGCGGCTAATGTCCTGACTGCCGCCTTGTGCCCCGCATGCGTCTGCGTGCAAGATATGGCTCTCCAGGATCACAGCCACGACTATCGGCTGGCGATATATTCCAGCGGTAGCGGCGCTGTGTTCTACGGTAGCGACCGTGTTACATACTTCAGAGAGACAGCCACAACCGGCACTAGCGGTACAGGCGTAGAAACGCGCCCGGTAAACATAACTATACGTATTTGGGAACGCGTCAGCTAGAGAGCCGCTGCGGGGCTGGCTCTTTATGCTTGAAAAAAGCTAGACAGGGCGGCG
>NZ_BBPW01000724.1:0-363 GCF_001028545.1 Treponema endosymbiont of Eucomonympha sp.
AATGAGTACATGACCCGGAGCTTATTATTGCCAGCATATAACCGGCATTTTTAAGCAATTTTGCCGGTATCCCATACTCGTATGGAAATTCTTCCACTCCTCCCTTTTTCCGAGTAAATCATCTTTCCGTCGGTTAAAACTCCGTCAACATCGCATACTATCAATTTGATGCTTTGCAAATCTTTCAAATCCATTACTGCCTTCTTTATGCCGAATATCAGACGACAGTGCGTCCAATTATTTCCGAACGTAGCAATACCCCCCCCCCGTGTAGGCTAATAGATAGGGGTAGAAAATCGCCTTTCTCAGATTTGAGGAGGGCAGCATGAAAGTTGTAGGTGTAATTCCGGCGCGTTATGCGTA
>NZ_BBPW01000725.1:0-367 GCF_001028545.1 Treponema endosymbiont of Eucomonympha sp.
AGCCCCCTTTTGTGCGGCTAATATCCTGAGTGCCGCCTTGTGCCCCGCACGCGTCCGCGTGTGCCTTGATATACGTCGAATCTATCATACGGATATCCCCGGCAGGCTCGCCTATTGCGGCGTCCGCCAGCATTCTCCATATTCCCTTATCCCGCCAGCGACAAAACCGCTTGTGTATGCTGTTCCAATTCCCGAATTCCGGCGGTATATCCCTCCACGGAGCGCCCGTGCGCGTCTGCCACGCTACCGCGTTGATAAACAGGCGGTTATCTTTCGCCACTCCCCCGCGTTTCCCTGCCTGTCCGGGCAGCAGTTCTTTTATCCGTTCCCACGCCTCGTCGCTTATATCGTGCCGGTGAATGCCTTC
>NZ_BBPW01000726.1:0-362 GCF_001028545.1 Treponema endosymbiont of Eucomonympha sp.
GCCGCGACAGTACCGCTTGTCACAATGCCGCTTGCCGGTATCCCGTACTCGTCAACTACCAAATGTAATTTGCTGTTCAGCCCCCTTTTGTACGGCTAATGTCCTGAGTGCCGCCGCGCGCCCCGCATGCGTCCGCGTGTGCCTTGATATACGTCGAATCTATCATACGGATATCCCCGGCAGGCTCGCCTGTTGCGGCGTCCGCCAGCATTTTCCCTATTCCCTTGTCCCGCCGGCGGCAAAACCGCTTGTGTATGCTGTTCCAGTTCCCGAATTCTGGCGGTATGTCTCTCCACGGAGCGCCCGTGCGCGTCTGCCACGCTACCGCGTTGATAAACAAACGGTTGTCTTTCGCCACTCCC
>NZ_BBPW01000727.1:0-358 GCF_001028545.1 Treponema endosymbiont of Eucomonympha sp.
TTGAAAAATTGTTTGAGGTAAAAGTAGTAAAATGTACGGTGATGAATGTATTTGGTAAAACAAAACGGGTGCGTTCATATACGGGACACACTTCCGGTTGGAAAAAAACTGTCGTAAAACTTATGCGTGGTTCAATAGTGCGAGTTTTCAAACAGAAAAGATGTGTTATTGTTTCAGACATAAACATTATCAAAAAAACCCTAAAACGACAGAATAAACAAGACTCAGGTAGAATCGCTGAAAGAGGTAATGTATTGCCCACTGTTGGTTCAGCTTGTTCACCTGATAAAATTTTTTGCCCAATCATCAAATTCTTTGGAGCAATGATATAACGTTTTTCTCCATCTGAATAAAAGAC
>NZ_BBPW01000728.1:0-360 GCF_001028545.1 Treponema endosymbiont of Eucomonympha sp.
GGCGCTTGGCTGCAGTCCGCGACAGTACCGCTTGTCACAATGCCGCTTGCCGGTATCCCGTACTCGTCAACCGTCAAATGTAATTTGCGTTTCAGCCCCCTTTTGTACGGCTAATGTCCTGAGTGCCGCCGCGCGCCCCGCATGCGTCCGCGTGTGCCGGACGGAATTAAACCTCCGGTTCAGGACGCCCTATAGCTTCCTTATTATTCCGTTTCTCGTGTCGATATATTCACCCGTGCATAAGAACAGAGGAGTTGCAGGTTGGCGCTTTGACACACGCTTTACGGAAGGCAACGAACTTGTTCACTGGCGGTTCTGGAGCAACGTCAGCGGCGGGGAGAAGGCGGCTTTCTATTTCGG
>NZ_BBPW01000729.1:0-355 GCF_001028545.1 Treponema endosymbiont of Eucomonympha sp.
TGGCGCGGCAGCCCCGCCTCGAAGAACTCGCCGCCCGGCACGGTGTGAAAATCCTGACGGTGGGCGGGCTGGCCGACTGGAGGCGGCAGCACGATTGCCCGCCTCCCGCCGATCCCGCGTACACTCCCGCCCCGCCCGCGGGGCGGCTGGCGGAGAGCCGACTCCCCACCGCCGCCGGGGGCTTCCGCGTTATCCTGTACGACAACCTCGGCAAGCCCGACCAGCCCCACCTCGCGCTGGTTTCGGAGGCGCCCTTCGACCCTGCCGACGCGCTGGTGCGGGTGCATTCCGAGTGCCTCACGGGGGAGACGCTGAAGTCGAGCCGCTGCGACTGCGGGGAACAGCTTGAAGCGGC
>NZ_BBPW01000730.1:0-349 GCF_001028545.1 Treponema endosymbiont of Eucomonympha sp.
GAAATGCGGCGGCTGCAGCTTCTTCAGAAAACAGAACCGTATAGATGTTTGCCTGATTACTCGAAACGGCAACGGGACCCTGCGAGCCGAGCCGTCACTTCTTGCCTCGAAGTGCGCGATGCGCACGGCAGGAGTTTGCTTCGGTCGTATCCCGTAGCCTCTCAGCCTCTCTCTGGCGCCGGTTGATCACCAAAATATTCGGAGCAGGTCGCACCCTAAGCGAGAGGCGGGATACTCGTCCAAAAGCCATTCCTCCCAAAGCCGGGCCTCGGTTGGCGCCCGCCGCCGTACCATCGGATCGACCCCTAAACGAAAGCAGGACGTATGCGGCATTCATCGCGCCATCCTA
>NZ_BBPW01000731.1:0-349 GCF_001028545.1 Treponema endosymbiont of Eucomonympha sp.
TGCGGAGCACAAGGCGGCACTCAGGACATTAGCCGCACAAAAGGGGGCTGAACAGCAAATTACATTTGGTAGTTGACGAGTACGGGATACCGGCAAGCGGCATTGTGACAAGCGGTACTGTCGCGGCTTGTAATCAAGCGCCTCTCCTTATGGAGGATTTGGAGGCGGAAGCGTTTCTTGCGGACAAAGCGTATGACACGAACGAACTGCTCGGCATGCTTAAGGAAGCGGATATAGCAGCCGTCATCCCTCCGGTTAAAAGCCGGAAAGAGCAGAGAGCGTACAGTCATGAACTGTATCGGGCGCGGCACGTCATTGAAAACGTCTTCCGCGCCCTCAAACGCTGGCG
>NZ_BBPW01000732.1:0-331 GCF_001028545.1 Treponema endosymbiont of Eucomonympha sp.
TAGGTAGCGTGGACTGGAAGGTAGAGGAACAAACACCTGACATGAATGGCGGCGATGAAGGAAGCGGTGAGCTTTGCGTAGCGTGTGGCAATTCCCCGCCAGCGCTTGAGGGCGCGGAAGACGTTTTCAATGACGTGCCGCGCCCGATACAGTTCATGACTGTACGCTCTTTGCTCTTTCCGGCTTTTAACCGGAGGGATGACGGCTGTTATATCCGCTTCTTTAAGCATATCGAGCAGCTCGTTCGTGTCATACGCCTTGTCCGCAAGGAACGCTTCCGCTTCCAAATCCTCCATAAGGAGAGGCGCTTGGTTACAATCCGCGACAGTAC
>NZ_BBPW01000733.1:0-324 GCF_001028545.1 Treponema endosymbiont of Eucomonympha sp.
TTTTGAAGAAAGACAAAGCGAAACCGTTTGTGTTAGAGGCGGTGCAAAAAATGAAAGCCTATAGCGCCGAAGAGTCGATAACCTATATCAGAAGCTTTTCCGAAGAGGCGGACGGTATTGTTATGTGGAACAGTTCATACGGGCATAGCGGCGAGGGTGTCGCCGTCGGTATCGACCGGCGAAAACTAAAAGGCGGGTTTGGGGCAGGGGACGTTTTCAGAAAGACACAGAATGACGGAGAGAAAGCTGACGAAGGGTTTAAATTCGTCAAAAAAGCACGCTTTCCAAAGCGAATGCAATTCTCGAACCAGTTCTTTATGCGTT
>NZ_BBPW01000734.1:0-312 GCF_001028545.1 Treponema endosymbiont of Eucomonympha sp.
GCTCCGTGGAGGGATATACCGCCAGAATTCGGCAACTGGAACAGTATACACAAGCGGTTTTGTCGCTGGCGGGATAAGGGAATATGGAAAAGGCTGGCGGACGCCGCAATAGGCGAGCCTGCCGGGGATATCCGTATGATAGATTCGACGTATATCAAGGCACACGCGGACGCGTGCGGGGCGTGCGGCGGCACTCAGGACATTAGCCGCACAAAAGGGGGCTAAACAGCAAATTACACCTTGTGGTTGACGAGTACGGGATACCGGCAAGCGGCATTGTGACAAGCGGTACTGTCGCGGATTGTAAACAAG
>NZ_BBPW01000735.1:0-312 GCF_001028545.1 Treponema endosymbiont of Eucomonympha sp.
CGGTACTGTCGCGGACTGCAGCCAAGCGCCTCTCCTTATGGAGGATTTGGAGGCGGAAGCGTTCCTTGCGGACAAAGCGTATGACACGAACGAACTGCTCGATATGCTTAAGGAAGCGGATATAGCAACCGTCATCCCTCCGGTTAAAAGCCGGAAAGAGCAAAGAGCGTACAGTCATGAACTGTATCGGGCACGGCACGTCATTGAAAATGTCTTCCGTGCCCTCAAGCGCTGGCGGGGAATTGCTACGCGCTACGCAAAGCTCACCGCTTCCTTCATCGCCGCCATTCATGTCAGGTGTTTATTCCTCTA
>NZ_BBPW01000736.1:0-262 GCF_001028545.1 Treponema endosymbiont of Eucomonympha sp.
TGTTTAATGACGGCGAGCCGGTGTCTAAAAACTTTTTCGTAAAAGGGTTATGGGCGGCGCTTGCGGATACCGGATTATCGGTAGAGGCGCAGAAACGGCGCAACATAACGCCGCATAGCCTGCGGCATTCGTTTATATCGCTTGCGCGGCTTGCGGGTGTGGATGATTTAACCGTGCAGACGCTGTGGCAGGGCACAGCGATATTGCCATGACAGACCACTACACGCACGCGGCGCAGGCTACGGACTAGGCAGTGTGGACT
>NZ_BBPW01000737.1:0-307 GCF_001028545.1 Treponema endosymbiont of Eucomonympha sp.
AAAACGCCTTCCGCGCCGTCAAGCGCTGGCGGGGAATTGCCACACGCTACGCAAAGCTCACCGCTTCCTTCATCGCCGCCATTCATGTCAGGTGTTTGTTCCTCTACCTTCCAGTCCACGCTACCTACGAGGCAGTCCGCGCAAAGTCCGGCTTATAGCATGATATTTTATATGCGTTGTACCGGTATAGACAAACACAATAAAAAGTATTACAGTTAAGCATGACAAGACAAATAGAATTTGACCCAGACAAAGAAGCGATAAACTGGAAAATTCACAAAATCCACTTGTCAACAGCCGCCCTTGT
>NZ_BBPW01000738.1:0-246 GCF_001028545.1 Treponema endosymbiont of Eucomonympha sp.
TCGTCGAAATAATCTTCCTCATCTCGCAGTTCATACGGATAGCGTAGTGTTGTGCCTAATAGACCTTTTCCCAATGGCTTTAGCGCAATGATGTGCTCTCGATTGGAAAGGACGACCCGCGCCAGCGGGTCCAATCCTGCGCGCCTTCGAGATTGCCGCGCACGCTGCATTTGCGTATTGGACTTCTGTTCCGCGCGTTCTTGGTCCCGATAACCACCTAGCTCATAGCAAGTCCACTTGGTGGGT
>NZ_BBPW01000739.1:0-242 GCF_001028545.1 Treponema endosymbiont of Eucomonympha sp.
TAAAAGGCTGCGGGGACAGACGCAGTCTGCGACGCGGCATAAACCTTTCACGTTAAGCGACATTTGCCCTAAAAATATAGGGAACATATAATCTCAAAAAGAATAAATGGAGGCATATTTTGGCAGAAGATAAGATAAAACAATACATTTATATTGTTCAGGCATCGCTGGAGCCTTCAAAATGCAAAATAGGCAAAACCAATGATTTAGAAAGAAGACTAAAAGAATACAATAATATGACC
>NZ_BBPW01000740.1:0-240 GCF_001028545.1 Treponema endosymbiont of Eucomonympha sp.
GCGGCGTGGTTATTTCGCTGTTATGCTTTGCAAAAGCGCGGGGTTTTTGGCTACATAGTCTAACACGTCCGCCATAACGCCCGTGTAGCCCTTGCCTAAAGCCTTATACAGTTCCAAACATTCCGGCATGATGCGGATTGTTACCGCCGGTTTGATTTGCCTGTTTCGCTGCCTTAATTCCCTTGCCTTTGCCGCAAATTCCTTAAGCGCTGCCGGTGTCGATGCCGGGCAGTCGGCGGT
>NZ_BBPW01000741.1:0-229 GCF_001028545.1 Treponema endosymbiont of Eucomonympha sp.
GTGCCTTGATATATGTCGAATCTATCATAAAGATATCTCCGGCAGGCTCGCCTATTGCGGCGTCCGCCAGTATTCTCCATATTCCCTTGTCCCGCCAGCGGCAAAACCGCTTGTGTATGCTGTTCCAATTCCCGAATTCCGGCGGTATGTCCCTCCACGGAGCGCCCGTGCGCGTCTGCCACGCTACCGCGTTGATAAACAGGCGGTTATCTTTCGCCACTCCCCCGCG
>NZ_BBPW01000742.1:0-222 GCF_001028545.1 Treponema endosymbiont of Eucomonympha sp.
GCGCCTCTCCTTATGGAGGATTTGGAGGCGGAAGCGTTTCTTGCGGACAAGGCGTATGACACGAACGAACTGCTCGATATGCTTAAGGAAGCGGATATAACAGCAGTCACCCCTCCGGTTAAAAGCCGAAAAGAGCAGAGAGCGTACAGTCATGAGCTGTATCGGGCACGGCACGTCATTGAAAACGTCTTTCGCGCCCTCAAGCGCTGGCGGGGAATTGCT
>NZ_BBPW01000743.1:0-204 GCF_001028545.1 Treponema endosymbiont of Eucomonympha sp.
CTAGGTAGTGTGGACTGGAAGATAGAGGAATAAACACCTGACATGAATGGCGGCGATGAAGGAAGCGGTGAGCTTTGCGTAGCGCGTAGCGATTCCGCGCCAGCGTTTGAGGGCGCGGAAGACGTTTTCAATGACATGCCGCGCCCGATACAGTTCATGACTGTACGCTCTTTGCTCTTTCCGGCTTTTAACCGGAGGGATGAC
>NZ_BBPW01000744.1:0-428 GCF_001028545.1 Treponema endosymbiont of Eucomonympha sp.
CCGCCTAGGCAGTGTGGACTAAAGAAAAGAAAAGAGGTAAAATGGGAAGCATGAAAAAAAATGAAGGCATTCATCGGCACGATATAAGCGACGAGGCGTGGGAACAGATAAAAGAACTGCTGCCCGGACAGGCAGGGAAGCACGGGGGAGTGGCGAAAGACAACCGCTTGTTTATTAACGCGGTAGCGTGGCAGACGCGCACGGGCGCTCCGTGGAGGGATATACCGCCAGAATTCGGGAACTGGAACAGCATACACAAGCGGTTTTGCCGTTGGCGGGACAAGGGAATATGGAAAACGCTGGCGGACGCCGCAATAGGCGAGCCTGCCGGGGATATCCGTATGATAGATTCGACGTATATCAAAGCACACGCGGACGCATGCGGAGCACAAGGCGGCACTCAGGACATTAGTCGTACAAAAGGGGGC
>NZ_BBPW01000745.1:0-367 GCF_001028545.1 Treponema endosymbiont of Eucomonympha sp.
CCTGTCCGGGCAGCAGTTCTTTTATCCGTTCCCACGCCTCGTCGCTTATATCGTGCCGGTGAATGCCTTCATTTCTTTTCATGCCTCTATTTTACCTCTTTTCCCCTATCCAGTCCACACTACCTAGGCTAGAACAGAGGCTCTGTCTAGAGCGGAACAGAGACGCTGTCTAGGGCAGGAGAGAGACACTGTTCTAGGCGGGAGAGAGGCTCTGTCTAGGGCAGGAGAGAGACACTGTTCTAGGTAGTGTGGACTGGAAGGTAGAGGAATAAACACCTGACATGAATGGCGGCGATGAAGGAAGCGGTGAGCTTTGCATAGCGCGCAGCAATTCCCCGCCAGCGCTTGAGGGCACGGAAGACGTTTT
>NZ_BBPW01000746.1:0-841 GCF_001028545.1 Treponema endosymbiont of Eucomonympha sp.
AGGATTGAAAAACTTCTGGTCGATGCCGTCGATTGCGAAATCATCGCAAAACTCGCAACCAACAATACAAAGCGAGAATCATTCGAGCGGCTTGCTGAAGCGTATCGAAAAATGGCAGCAGAACTGCAGCGGCTGATCGATAAGGGGGCAGTTTTCTGAGGACGCTGCTAAAAAATAACCGCGCGGTAGCGGGGAGCGCCGAATTGTAAGCCTTCATGACCTAAACAACAATCTCAGAGCGGCGATAAAGCAAGCCGAAAGTTCAAATTGCGATCAAATATCGCAAAGAAATCCGGCTATCCGGATAAGTTCCTCACCACTGAGTGCCCGAAAGGATTCGCGAGTGCCCTCCCCGCAATAGGGAGCCCAACCACGAGTGTTCAGGGGCATCGCTGAACGATCATATTGCGCCTCATCGTGAACCCGATCTCGCTCGCCACGAACGAGGCGGGCATCGACTACCGCTCTGATGTCGTCGAAGCGTCTCCAATTGACACAATTTCAGCCGTCCCCTGACCAGCCACGACGGTGTCACCAACGGCTTTCCCAAGCAGGGCTCGGGCGAGTGGCGACGCATGGGATAGCAGACCTTTGGTGGGATCGGCTTCGTCTTCTCCGACTATACGGTACTCCTGCCTTCGGCCGTCGTCGCGCTCGATCGTGACCACGGCGCCAAACCGAACCGTCGTAGCGCTGTCCGGCATCTGGACCACCATCGCGGTGCCGCGTCTGTTGTTCCAGTAACGGAGGTCTCGGGATATAGCTGAAAGCGCGTCTCGATCACCTTCGATCTGCGCTTGGGCCAGCCTGCTTTGAAGTTCAGCGATCTTCATCTCAATTA
>NZ_BBPW01000747.1:0-27089 GCF_001028545.1 Treponema endosymbiont of Eucomonympha sp.
TGGATATCGGTTGTTATCGCGGACTTCGACACCGAAAGGGTTTACCAGTGCGTGGGCAACGGACGAATACGAATGCGCGTACTCGAAAAGGTAAAAAAAAGACCGTTGCTGGCAAGAAAAAAATATAAAACAGAGAGATTATCATGGTAGTTACAAAAAAACGAAAAGAAAAAAAAAGTGTATATGAGGGGAATGTTTATATTCAAGCATCTTTCAATAACACAATAATAACAATAACCGATTTGCAAGGCAATGCATTATCATGGGCATCATCTGGCAAACTACAATTTCGCGGCGCGAAAAAATCAACCCCGTTCGCCGCACAATCGGTTATGGAAATGGCGGTACAAAAAGTAACAAGTTATGGATTAAAAGAAGTTCATGTGTTTTTGAAAGGTCCTGGTATAGGGCGTGAATCAGCGGTTCGTTCTATTGGTGCAATGGGGTTAAAAGTGAAATCTATCATTGATATTACTCCTATCCCTCATAATGGTTGCCGTCCCAAAAAAACACGGCGAATGTAAGGAGTTTCTTGTATGGCACGATATACCGGACCGGTTTGCAGGTTGTGTAGAAGTGAACAAAAAAAAATTTTCTTAAAAGGAATGCGTTGTAGAAGCGATAAATGTGCTTTAAATCAACGGCATAGTGTACCGGGAAAAGATTCGAAAACTCATGCAAAAAAAAGAACTGAATACGATATCCAGCTTCGAGAAAAGCAAAAAATCAAGCATATATATAATATGCTTGAAAAACAGTTTCGCCTTTTCTATGAACGCGCACGCCATATGTCTGGTGTTACAGGCGATAATTTGGTTACACTTTTAGAAAGTCGTCTTGATAACGTTGTTTATCGAATGTGTTTTGCTCCAAGTCGTGCTGCAGGACGACAATTAGTCTCTCATGGGCATATACTAGTGAACGGTAAACAAGTGAATATTTCTAGCTATCTGGTGAAACCCGGTGATGTTCTCGAGATACGAGAATGTAGTAAAAAAATAAAGAATATTATTGATTCTTTGGACGAAATTTCAAAATCAAATGTAGTATCGTGGATTCAATTGGACACTGGTACCCAGAGAGGGGTGTTTGTTTCTAATCCGCGACGGGAAGAAGTGAGTGACCTTATTGATATTAAAGAGCAACTTGTAGTTGAGCTCTATTCAAAATAAGGAGTTCTGACGTTGCGTGAAAATCTACTCAAGGGATTTAAAATGCCACAAAGTATTTTCTTCGAACACACTGGTCTCTCTTCAGATTACGGTAAGTTTATTGCGTATCCATTTGAACCAGGTTTTGGAACTACGATGGGTAACACGCTTAGACGAATATTGTTATCATCGATTCAAGGATATGCAATTACGTCTGTTCGGATTACCACTTACGATGCAGACGGTGTTCCACTTGTTGTTTCAAGTGAATTTGATATGATTCCGAATATTGTGGAAGATACCGTAGAAGTACTGAACAACTTAAAACAGATGCGGGTAAAATTGACAGATAATATTGTAGAAAATACGTTTCTATTTGAGTTTCAGGGTCCTTGTGTGGTAACGAGTGAATTGTTTACTCGTGAGGGGCAGCTTGAGATACTCACAAAAAAAACAACGATTTTTACTATGATGGAGAATGCACGTGTTGATTTTGAAATTCAAATTGATTTAGGGCGCGGGTATGTTCCATCTGATGCGAATACGTGTTACACTGGTGTGATCGGTGTTATTCCAATAGATGCAATTTTCACTCCGATTCCTAGAGTTAAGTATACTATTGAGCCATGCAGAGTTGGTCAGCGAAATGATTATGACAAATTGATTTTAGAAATATGGACGGATGGAACAATTGCACCAGACAACGCTTTAGCCGAAGCTGCAAAAATTGCAAAAGACCACTTTGCAATTTTTACCTCCTTTAAGGAAAACTTATTATTAAATAGCAAAGGTGTTGACGAATTTGATGAAATCATTCGTCAAGTACTTAGTGCACCTGTTAACGAGCTTGAGATTTCAGCACGTTCGTCAAACTGTTTGCGGAACGCGAATATTCACACGATCGGCGAATTGACTAAAAAAACTGAAGACGATATGATAAAAACTCGTAATTTTGGAAAAAAAAGTCTTGATGAAATTATTCAAAAACTACAGGAATGGGATTTGTCATTCGGTATGACTGATTATAGTTATCTTAAAAACTCGATAATTTTCTTAAGTAAAGGGAAAAAGTTAAATGAATCATAAAAATGGATTTAATCCGCTTTCACGTAATAGCGCACATCAAAGAGCAATGTTTCGAAATATGGTAACGTCACTCTTTCGATATGAACGAATTATGACGACAAAAGCAAAAGCTTTGGAAGTACGGAAAATTGCTGAAAAGCTGATAACTCGTAGTAAAATTGATTCTATGCATAACCGACGGATTGTAGCACGATATATTCAAGATAAAGTTATCTTGGTAAAATTGTTTGTTGTTATCGGACAGCGTATGAAAGAGCGACAAGGTGGATATACTCATGTATTGAAATTCGGTTTTCGCAAAGGAGATGTTGCGAATGTAGTATTTCTTGAATTGATTGATTATAAATTTCAAAAAGAAGAAGCAAATGAAAAAAAATCTGATAAAAAAAATTCTGAGGCGAATGCATAAGAGGTATAATTATATTTAAAGCACATAGAGAAAAAAATGTTCGTAAGCTTTTGCAACGTGGACAAGGGTTATGTATATATTGTAAGAAATAGTGTCAAAATTCTGTATGAATATGAATAGGGAATCAGTGGGCAGAAAAGAAAATTTATAAATACAGTAAAAGTTTTTAAAACTTGCTATTGTATGCACAAACTCCGTTTGTGCATATGTTTTGTAGGATGATTAATGCATTACTTTTATGTTGTTCTGTTATAAATTTGCAATTTCTACAGCGCTTCTACTATAATCGTGTGTTTGTGCTCATGGAAAATTATTAGGTGTTTTTGTGTGTCAGTCGTTATATGTAACAAGGTATGGTGTTTTCGACTATCGTCCTTTTCAAAGATATTTTCTCGTCAAATAATTTTTTGTTAGTATAATCCATATTACATAATTGGCATATATTTTTGTAAATTTGCGCAAAAACTTGCGAAAAGGTGAAATTTGTCTACCGAATCCTACTGAAAAGCAAGGTGGACAGACGAATGATAATTCGGCTACGTAGAATGACGCCAAGATTCCCGCACTTCTATTCTAGATAGTGTAAACGGGAATATAGTAAAAGAATATCTCTACATGTCAAAATCCTCCATAAGGGGTGTCTGATTACAGTCCACGACAGTGTCGTGGTATCCCGCTTAGTTCTTTTGTGCGGCTAATATCCTGATTGCCACCGCCGTATGCGCTGTTCTATAAAACTATACAGTACGCGAAAAAGAATATGCGAGGCGTGTATCAAAATTTATGGCAAAAACCGAAGAGACGAGCATCATGCCGGAGGTAGTGAAGGCAGTGCAGGAACAGGCGGAGCGATACTTTCACGGCATGTCTAATATCGTTACGCATGAAGGCTATGTGGCACTGGCGGAAAAACTGAACGCCCTTGTGCCGGTAAGGGAAACGAAGCGTCGCACCATGTTCACGAACTCCGGTGCGGAAACTATTGAGAACGCAGTAAAAATCGCGCGCGGCTCGTCGGGGAGACCGAACATAATCGTGTTTTCTGGCGCATTCCACGGACGAACGCTTTTGACTGGTACGATGACGGCGAAAAAGGCATATTATCACGGTATGGAGCCGCTTCCCGACGGCATATACCGTACGGAATTCCCCTATCTGTACCGTGCGCATAAGGGTTATACCGAGATGTAAGCAATAGCGTATTACCTGAACCGCCTGCAAACGGTGTTTGAAGAAGCCTGCCCGCCGGAAGAGGCGGCAGCTATTGTGGTTGAGCTGGCGCAGGGCGAAGACGGCTTCATCCCCGCGCCCAAAACGTGGGTGCAAGCGGTACGCGCGCTCTGTGATAGATACGGTATCTTACTCATTGCTGACGAAGTGCAGATCGGTTTTGGGCGTTCGGGGCGCATGTTTGTGTCCGACTACTGGACAGAATGGGGCTGTCCGCCGGACATTATCGGTATGGCAAAGTCTATTGCGGGCGGCATTCCGTTGGGCGCGGTAACAGCAGGCGAATCTATCTATGCAAAAGTAAAGCCCGGCACGATAGGCGGTACATTCGGCGACGTGATACGATTTCTGTGCCCGCTGGCAGTTACAGACGCACAGATTGAAGCAGGGCTTGCAATCCTGAAGAATGCTATTACAGCGTCAATTGCAAAGCTTGCATAAAAGCCGAATAACCTTATTTGCACAAAACTTCTGACAGGCTCTAACGCAAGGCTCACAAACGTGTATGCGGGTCGCGTTTCTCGTGCGGGGAACACCAGACTCGGGCGTATAATTGCCCGGTTCTATCGCAGAATCGGACAATTCTGTTCCCAAAGGTACACCTTTCAGAGTAGAAGGTACACCTTTCAGAGTAGAAGGTATACCTTTCAGAGTAGAAGGTATACCTTTCAGAGTAGAAGGTATACCTTTCAGAGTAGAAGGTATACCTTTCAGAGTAGAAGGTATACCTTTCAGAGTAGAAGGTATACCTTTCAGAGTAGAAGGTATACCTTTCAGAGTAGAAGGTGTACCTTTCAGAGTAGAAGGTATACCTTTCAGAGTAGAAGGTATACCTTTCAGAGTAGAAGGTGTACCTTTCAGCATAGAAGGTACACCTTTTGGAGTAGAAGGTACCAATTATGAAATAAAAGGTATACCTTCTGGAGCGTATTTGGGCAACCCTATGCCTTCCGGTTTTTGTGTTGTTTCTACGCCGAGTTTCGCGTTCTCTTTACGGGCAAGTTCCGAGTTTCTTGAGGAAACTCGGCGGACAGATAAAACCTATAGCGGAAAACTCGGACGTTCGGCTGCCGCCGAACGCGGCAAATGCGGGGCGGGTCTTTACGGAAATATGCGAATGCCGACCGTCGCAATGATTCCCGTTGATTTCGGGTATTCCCGCGTATCGACCACCGAATACTCTGACGATTCGCCTTGGTTTGCGCCTCCGTTTATATCGGTAAAATACGAAAATACGACGCCGGCTTCGCCGAATACCTGGAACGGAACAGCGTTTCCGTTTGCATAGGTATGGTCTGCGCCAAATTTGACGACATGCTGCCATTGGTACGCGCCGTCACGCAAAAAATATTTCTTCAGCACCGGATTCGTGCTCCTGTTCGCGCCGAGCTCGGAATGCAGAGAGCTTCCGTCGACCGCTTTGCTGCCGAAATCAGCGCCGTGCCGAATCATCTGATACTGAACGTGCACGCCGGTATACGCTCCCGGCGCCGCCTCAAATCGCAGCAGCACTTCGTCAGAGTTAGGCGGCAGGTAATGCCCTAAATTCGTTCCGTTATTGATATACGCCTGTTCCATAGCGTAGTCATAATACCACGGCAGGAACTCTTTGGTGTGCGTGTAGCAATACGGCTCGATTTTGGTATAGCTCAGGCGCGCCGACGCGAACGGGAGACGCGGAATATTGATAAGCGACCCCGCCTGATATGCGTACATAGCCCGGTCCAGTTCAAAAATAGCCAGCTTATCGGCGATATTTATTTCGTCAAGAAAAAATGAAAACCACAGATTAGCGACGCCGGGATATTGCCCTTTTACGTCAAAAAAAAGCGCCACATTGTCAAAATCGCCGATATTGTTCTGATACAGAAAATTGTCTGTGAGCGGAAACAAATAGCCTAATTCGAAACGTTTTGCCCAAATCGCGGTGCTTCCCGCGTCGATATACAGGAAGTTTTTATAATTGAATTCCAGCATTGACACGGAAAAGGCGTTTTGGCTTGTCCGCGCGGAATCTTTCAGCCCGTTTTCAGGATAGTATTCAAGTATGCCGGTTAGCGTAGAAAAACTGAGCCAGTCAAACGGCGTTGCGCTTGCTTCCATAGCCAGAAACGGCTGCGCCGACGCATTCAGCATGAGGCTTGCGCCGTTTGTCATGCCTGCCCATTCGCGCTCAAAGCGCCCCCACCGATAAGTAATGTGTCCGCCTAAGAGCGAACCGCCCAGTTCCGGTAGCGTTACCCAGCCGGCAGACAGCGGCTGGGGCCATTTTTCCTGAGAACTGTTCGAAAATTCATTGTCGAGATAATACACAAAACCTTCCCAGCGTTTATGGTACGCATACGGAAAGTACGCGAGCGGCTGACTATAGGCGGTGATTAAAACGTCTGTAGTTGACGAGTTCTCATCTTGTATGTTCGGGTTTTCCGGCAGATTGTTATCGCCGCCTTCCCCGTAATACGTGTGATAAGTGCCGAGTTTCTTGCGCGGGGAGCGGAGAAATCCTCCTGCAATAGTATAGCCGTATGAAAAATGGGTCCCCATATCGCCCTGTATCCGCCCGGTGAGCCAGTTGTCGGTTCCCCACGCATACGTATTCCTGCCGAAATAAAATGCGTTAGAAAACTCTGTCTCCCACGCAAAATTAATGCCGACTGATAAATGAATGTTTTTATCCGTTTCCGTGTAATATTGGGCACGGTTCAGAGCAAGCCCCGCTGCCGATTTTTGGTATTTCGCCGCAGTCTCTTTCAGAATACGGCGCTCTGCCTCGGTGAGCGGAAAGCGAGCGTCCGTCTCGGCGGATAAAATTTCGCCGATAGCAGACAACACCGCTGCACGGGTATACGGCTTAACGCGGGGCAGGGGAGCGCATAAGCCGCGCAGTTCCGCGTGTTCCAAAATGCGGTACACCGCGTCTCCGACAGGCACCGACACATAAGTTTGTGCGAAAAACGGTAAAATGCTTATCTGCGTTAAGATAATAAGATAGACGGCGTGTTTACTCATGTTTCAGACTTCCTGCACTGTTGTGTATAACCGCACCAATGTTCGTCCTTTTTACAAACTTATCGTTATTCGATGAAAGTTTTTATAGCATTTTGCTTGATACGCACCGGATGAGACCGATTTCCGAATTTTTTTTAAGATACCGTATGAACGGCAATACGTTTATAAAACGTTTTCTTCTTATAATAAATGTTCTGTCTACTATAATAAACTTTACAATATAGCCGAATTTTTACGCTATTTTGCTTTGGAAATCGCTTCCCATAATCCCTGCAAATAGACGGCACCCAACGCCCTGTCATATAAACCGTATCCCGGCATGGCAACCTCGCCCCAAATCGCACGCCCGTGATCTGGGCGGATTGGTCCGTTAAAACCTGAATCATACAGTGCTTTCATAATTGCGTACATATCAAACGAACCGTCCGACGAAAGGTGTGCAGCTTCCTCGAATTTGCCCGGAGACCAGTGCCGCAAATTTCGTATATGTGCAAAGTGGATACGTTCCTTGCAGGCG
This sequence comes from Treponema endosymbiont of Eucomonympha sp., assembly GCF_001028545.1. Taxonomy (NCBI): domain Bacteria; kingdom Pseudomonadati; phylum Spirochaetota; class Spirochaetia; order Treponematales; family Treponemataceae; genus Treponema; species Treponema endosymbiont of Eucomonympha sp. Next base: position 7,403 of record NZ_BBPW01000747.1, read on the forward strand.
TAAATAATACTAGGAATATCGTTTTTGGGGTTTGAGCCGAACGAACCAGTACAAAGCGTTAGCCCGTTCAGCGGGTTATCCACCGCCTTCAGCATCTTCAGTACGGCGTCTTTTCCAGTAATGATGCGCGGCAAACCGAACACGGACCATGCAGGGTCATCGGGGTGAATCGCCATTTTAATGCCGTATTTTTTGCATGTTGGCATAATAGCTTTTAAAAAGTAGACTAGATTCGCAAACAACTTCGCTTCGTCTACGCCTTTGTATGCGGCAAACAAATCTTTTATTTTTGACAGACGTTCCGACTCCCAGCCGGGCAACACAAAGCCGTTCGATTTCGAGTCGACCGACGCGAACAGCTTTTCGGGGTCAATTGCGTCGATAACACTCTGGTCATACGAAAGCACGGTTGACCCGTCTGGACGCGCTTTGGCAAGGTCGCTCCGCGTCCAGTCAAACACCGGCATAAAATTATAACAAATCAGACTGATATGCTCTTTGCCCAAAACTTCAAGTGTCTTGATATAGTTTTCAATATACTGGTCGCGCTCCGGCGAGCCGATTTTTATGGCATCGTGGACGTTGACGCTTTCAATGCCGGCGATATGTAGTCCTGCATGTTCCACCGTTTCTTTGAGTGCCCGCACCTTTTGTGCGTCCCAAGCTTCGCCGGCAACGCTGTCGTACAGCGTTGCGATGACTCCGGTAACACCCGGAATCTGCCTGATTTGTTTGAGCATTACGGCGTCAAATCCTTCGCCAAACCAACGAAATGTCATTTCCATATCGTTCTCTTTTTCGTATATCTCGCTTAAAACAGCATATTTTCGGTAAATTTTATAGTTCTCGCTGAGAAACAATGTTTGGTGTTACGGCAAGAATCGCATTATTCACCGTAATGAATGCCAAATATACGCCCTCTGAATTTTGCAAGATATTAATGCCATAATAATATCGAAAAAATATGATTACAATAATAAGTGTAGCATACAAACCAGAGAAAATATAGCCGTGCATACGAATGGGTTGACAACTATCCGATGACTGTAGCAGAAAAATTGGAACAACAGTGCGAACAGTTTTTCAAATTGTTTTATCCGACCAACCGTGCAAACGTTTGAAAGCGTTTTTGATTCGTCCGTAAAACCGAGCCGCGGCAAGGATTGCGCAATTCGTTATTTCCGTACTACCGGATAGCCCACACATTGTCGTCCCGAACAAAGCGTTTTGACGGCACCTCCAAGACCCGCCCGTCTTCGCCGCGCATTTGTATCGTCTGCTTGACGAGGTTTATCTCGGCAATGCGGAAATTGGTGCCGTCGTAATTAAGGCGCAAGCCTTCCGGCGGCAGCTTCGAGCGAGCCTTTTCATACCATTCATACTCATGCGACAGACAGCACCGCAGTTTATCGCACGTCCCCGAAAAGAGCGAAAGGTTTTGTGCTTTTGCCATGCGAATGGAAACTGGATTCAGTTTGTTTGAAATCGCGCAACAACAAAACGAACGCCCGCACATTCCAACTCCGCCGATTATCCGCGTTTCGTCGCGTGCGCTGATTTGCCACAGCTCAACCCGCGTCCGCAAAGCCGTTGTCAGGTCTTTTACCAGCTCGCGGAAATCAATACGCGTATCGGCATTAAAAAGGAAGAGCAATTTCAGTTCATCGAATAGATGATGCGCGGAGACCAGTTTCATGATAAGATTATACTGTGCCGTTTTTTCCTGAAAAATCTTCCCTGCCGCCGTTGCTTTTGTTTTCAGTGTTTCGCGTTTTTGCATATCGGCGTCGCTCAGCCGCCGTCTGACAATAACGATATCTTCATGTTTTACGCAGGATGGCATCTTCGTCGAGCAAATCACACAGGCAGCATCCACGCCGTATCGGGTCGGAATGACGACGAAAGCGCCTGGTTCAAACACCGTCTCGTCCGGTGACCATGCGTATACGTTTTCGCCAGAATAATCCAATTTCAGGCGGTACAGTAGCGGCTTTGGAGAAGGCGGCGAGCCGTCTTCGGCTGATTTTTCGCCTTCTTCCGGCGTGGGCACATTCTTTTCGAGCGCCTCGCCTATCTTCTTTTCAAATGTTTCTTCTACCACAATAAACCCTGTCGAATGCTGGTGATTTCGTCAATCTTTGCCGATACGTTTAGGCATAGTGACATATTTGCCAGCAAGCAATTCACGCCTTTCGCTTGTTGCTCAGAGCGAAAGGTGTCGCTGTGTTTCTGCCGCCTTGCAGAATGCGGCAAGACACCATGTCCAGCATTTCGGAAGAATGATGATAAATCGGTGGTTTTACGCCGCAAAATCCGCCGTTGACGTGTTTTCCGCCGACGGTCTCCAGCAATACGGCGGTAGCTTATCCGTACCGATTTCAGCCGCAGCCAACTGCGGCGGGCGCGTTTTTCCGGAGCGCGAGCGCGGCGTCGTAGATGCCCAAATCCCTCAGCGCAATGCAGTGCCCGTTGAACACCGCGTTTGCGGCAACCTCAATACGGCGCGTCAGCAAGTCCCCGGCGACCGACGCCGTTGCAAAGAGCTGAATCCGCTCCGCCGCCTCGATATTCCCTTTGACCGTCCCGCCGACGAGCGCGGATTTCGCGCGGATATTTCCCGTGACGCGGGCTTTTTCGTTCACGATGACGGTGCCGGTCGCTTCAATGTTGCCGGTAATATCGCCGTCGACGCGGACAAAGCCGGAAACCCGCAGGTCGCCGTCGATGACCGTCCCTTGTCCGATAATCGTATTGAGGGGCGTATCGTCGTCCCGAACCCGTTTGGCAAACATTCTACCGCTCCGGCTTAATGCTGACATACGGTTCCGGGTCGACGATATCCGAGCCGATATGCACTTCGTAATGCAGGTGGGGACCGACCGCAAGCCCGGTTTCGCCGATAGTACCGATGATGTCCCTTTGGGAGACGTTTTGCCCCTTTGCCGCCCGCACCGTATCCATATGCGCATACAGCGTTTGAAAACCGTATTTATGCTCGATAAGGATATAATTGCCGAACCAGCTGTTGTTGCCGACGTTCACGACCTGCCCGTTCGCGGTCGCGGTAATCGGGTCGCCGCGCCTATGGGTGGAGATATCAAGCCCTTTGTGGAGATAAAGAATACCGGTAACCGGGTGGGTGTTCCGACCGAACTTCATAGACATATACCCTAGCCCGTTCTTTATGGGCCACACGCTGGGAATGTCGGAAAGCAGCGCGCCGTGAAGCGCGAGTGCGCGTCCAAACTGCTCGACCGGCTGAATCGCGTTTTCCAGATATGCGGTAAGCGTTCGGATTTCGGCGGGCTTGCGCCCCAAGCCGAGCGCGGCAGTCCCTGCGCGGAACAGTCCGGATATGCCGCCCCCCAGCGGAGCGGAATCGACTGTCCCGTCCGTTATCCCCGCCTGCGACAGGGATTTCGACAGCGCGGACTGAAACCGCGCCGCCGTTTGCAGGAGCGCGGCATTTTCTCCCCGCAGTCCGTCAATGCTGGCGCGCATTTCGCGGTTTTCGCGCGCGAGCCGGGCGATTTCGCTGTTTCGCCACGCAGCGCCTCGGTTAAAATAGAAAAACGACGACACGAGCGCGACACATAGGACGCCGCCCGCGAACAGCGCGAACGCGTTTGTCTGCACGCTGACTGCGCGGCTTTGCGAATGGGGGACGAGCATCACCGTGATTCTGCGGGTTAAAAACCGCCCTGCCCTTTCGCCCTCGCGCCCCGCGGCGGAACAGCACCGCGCGAACAGCCCCGCCAGCGCTGCCGCCGCTGCTTTCTCTCTCTGTTTGTATTGCCTCGTATGCGCCAAAATCCTCTCCGATAAGCTGAAGCCCAATATAACACGCGCGGGAATGGCGCGTCAAATCAGGAACTTCGGTCATGCGCCGCTCCCAGTCCCATGACGGCTGATACCGCGCTATCAGGGTGCCTGACACTATGGTATCAGGAGTGCTGACACTACAATATCAGGACCTCTGATACTACGGTATCAGTATGGCTGACAGCATAGTATCAGAGCGCCTGATACGGCACTCCCCTGCCGGTTTATGCCGACGGCATTCCGGCTCTGCGCCAAAACTCTGGCTTTAAGGCGCACGCCTTGAATTAAAGTCAAAGCCGTTTGTGCATAAGCCTATGCCGCGGCGGCTAAAACGTGCGCCGCTCAAGCTCGGCGCGTTCGGCGAGCAAGGATTCCCGCGTGCCCGCCAGCGCGTCTTCTTCCGCCGAAAGCTTCGCGTTTTCGGCTTGCAGACGCTCGATTTTCGCGGCGTTTGCGGAGACGCTCCCGCGGCGCGCCTCGATATCCTTGTCGCAGCCTTCGAGCCGGGCGGTCAGATTGAGCAGAGCGATTTCATTGCGGACACTCGCCGCTTCCGCCCGCAGTCTTTGCAGTTCGCCTATCAGCGGCTCAGCCTCGGTCGAAATCGACCAGTCGCCCGCCTCAGGCAGCGCCTCTCCGGAGGCGGAGAAGCGCGCGTCGGCGAACTGTTTGCCCGCCTTTGCCGCGAGCGACTGCTGCTCGTCCGCTTTCTGCGCGATTTCCTTCTTTATGCCGTTCAGCCGGAGCATGGCGGACACGGTTACCCCTGCCGCTTTCAGTTCCGCCGTGATTTCGGCTAACTCGGCGTCGAGCGACGACGCTTCGGCGTCGATTCCGGCTATGTCGCGCTCCAGCGCGGCGCATTCGCCGAAGGCAGCCCGAATGCCGGCGGGAAGAGCTTCGCGTTCCGCCAAATCTTTGAACTCTGCGCTGGAAAAGGCGGTATAACCCGCTTTGAGATAGGTCTTCGCTATCTGCCGCTTCAGAAGCTGAAGCGCGGTCTGTTTTGAGCCGAGCTTGGCGAGGGACAGCGCTTTGCCGAAAAGGGTCTGCCGCGCCGCCTTGTCCCGAATGCTCTGCAGTTCGGCTTCGGCGGTCTCGGCGCGGGCTGTCAGCGCGTCGATTTCGGCGGGAATAGCCGCTAGGTAGCCGGAAAAATCGCCGCCCGCGTCCTCCAGAAGCGCCCGTCCGAGCGGTTCGTATGCGGCGTCCCGCCGCGCGCTCCGCTCCCTGATCGTCTGACGGACGTCGCGGAGCCGCGCGTTTTTTGCTCTCAGCTCCGCGCTCAGGCGTTCTACGTCGGCAAACAGGCTCTCCAGCGCTTCTTTTTCCTGCTCCCGCACGCGGAATGTCTCGCTCCCCGCCGCCGCGTTTTCGCTGCCCGCGAACAGCGCGAAGCCGAGGCGCGCTTCCGCCTCGCGGCATTGCTGCTCAAGAGCCGCCAGCCGCTTGCTGCATTCCAAAATCGACTTTGCCTGCTCGTTCATGTTCGCTCCTTGCTCTGTCGGCACGCGCTGAAACCATAGCGCAAAGCGCCTGTTTTTTCAAGCAGGCTCGGACGCAGCGACACAAAACCGCTGCCGAGCCGTATCGGAGACAGCGATCGGGTCAGTCTGGGCATAGCGCGAGAACTCCGCATAAAATCCCGCCCAAACGGAAAGCAGGCGTTTCGGCTTGCCCGTCATGCGTCAGAAAGCCGCCCTTATTTTTTGGAAGAACGCCTGATAATCTCCAGCACCTGCTCGCCCGTTTCCGCGCTCAGAATCTCCTCCGACACGGCTTTGCGGTGCAGCATGCTGCCGCACGCCGCCAGAAGCTCAAGGTGGGGCGCTTCGGCGTGGCGCGGAGACACAATCAGCACGAACAGCTTCGACTTCTCGCCGTCCAGAGAGTCGAAATCGACCCCCGCCTTCCTGATTCCGACGGCGATGACGGGCGCGGACACGCCGTCCGACCTCGCGTGGGGGAGCGCGATTCCGCGCTGCATGCCGGTGCTCATAGTCTTTTCGCGGGCAAACACGTCGTCGAGCACCTGCTGCTCGTTCCGCACGGCGACGGAATTCGCCAGCAGCGCGACGAGTTCCTTCAAAACGGTTTTCTTCGTGTCGCCCTGCACGTCGAGGCAGACGGTGGACGGCGACAGGAACTTCAGCAGTTCGGGGTCGCCGCGGGTGCCGCCGTCTAGGATTTCCGCCTTCAGCGCGAGCGCGTCGCTCTCCTTCCGCAGGGCGCTGACCGCGTCGTTCAGCCTGAGCACAATCTCGTAGACGAACATCTTCGCAAGCCCGCTGTAGCCTTCGCTGGTCTCGATAGTAACCCGCGCCGGTGCGGGAAGCTCTCGTCTGCCCCTGCGAGAGGCTCTCGTCCGCCCTAACGAGAGGCTCTCGTCCGCCCTAACGAGAGGCTCTCGTCCGCCCTTACGAGAGGCTCTCGTCCGCCTTAACGAGAGGCTCTCGTCCGCCCGTTTTTCGGTAATGGTGAACGAAATGTCCCCTTTCCGCGCATACGAAAGCCCTTCGTCGGAGTTCATCGTCTGCACATAGAAGCCCTCGCGCTTCAAATCCCTGACCAGCGCGGCTACCACAAGGTCGGCGATTTCGTCAGAGCCGAAGTCCCATTCGAGCGTTACGGCGCCGGAAGCTTTGACTTCGGCTTTCGTGCCGCGGCGGGCAGCTTCAGGCAGAGGCTCAGCAGCGGCGGCGCGACGATCGTCGTAATCAGCGTCATCATAATCACCACGCCGAAGAGCTGTTCGTTAAGGATTCCGGCGGTGATTCCGATTCCGGCGATGATCAGCGCCACTTCCCCGCGCGGAATCATGCCGGTGCCGATTCGGAGCGCGCCGCGCAGGTTGAAGCCGAGCGCCAGCGTCGGCAGCCCGCAGCCGAGGACTTTCGCCAGCACCGCGGACAGCGTATAGAGCAAGCCGAATACGGCGGTTTGCGCCGACAGGAGCGACCCCACGTTGACCATCATGCCCATGACCGCGAAGAAGAGCGGCACGAAAAACTCGTACAAGCCGCGTATGCGCTCCCCGATGACCGCCGCAATGTCCGTGCCGGAGAGCGACAGCCCCGTCACATACGCGCCGATAATCATAGCCAGCCCCTGCTTTTCAAAGACGCCCGCCAGGATGAACGCGATTCCGAGCGCGCATATCGAAAAATCATACGGGTGCCGGAACAGCTTCAGGAAGCCGGCGATTCGCTTGGCGAACACCAGCCCCAGCGCGGTGGAGCCGAGCCAGATGCCCAGCGCCTTTGCCGCAATCGGGATGATTTCCCCCGCGCTGACGCCGTCTTCGGGGGTATCAAGCACTGATATGACACCGATGACTATCGCGAGCAGGATGATTCCGAGCACGTCGTCGAACACCGCGGCGGCGAGTGTGGTAACGCCTTCGGGCGAGTCCATTTTCTTCTGGTCGGAGAGGATTCGGGCGGTGATTCCGACAGAGGTTGCCGTAGACATGATTCCCAGAAAGAGGCACGGCGCGCTGAGGAAGGATTCGCCCGTGATGAACGTGCCGGCAAGCGCGCCCAGCCCGAACGAAGCCGCCACGCCGCCTATGCCGACAATGCCGCCCGCGACGGAATACCGGAGGAAAAGCGTGAAGTCGGTCTCCAGCCCGGAGGCGAACAGGAGGATAATCGAGGCGACCATGGCGAAGCTGTAGAGTTCGGGGCTGACCGCGAGGGTCGGTGTGTTGAACGGGAATATGCCCTGCGGGAACCCCGGCAGCGCGACGCCGCCGAGCGCATACGGCCCGATGATGACGCCCGCCAGCAGTTCGCCCAGCACCGACGGAATGCCGATTTTCTTTACCAGGTTGCCGCAGCAGCGCACGGCGAATACCATAAATCCTATCTGGAGCGCCAGACGGGACATTATGTCAGTTATGCTTTCGCTCATGCCCCACACTATCGCACTTTTCCCGCTAATAATCAACGCGCACAGGCTGGCGATTTTCGCGTGCGGGGCTGCCGAGCGGGATTTGCCGTACCGTTTACCCCTACGCCGAATTTGCGGCGATCCCCTGCAAGGGCTAGTGTCGACCTCATGCAAGCGGTAGTGTCGAACCCCTGCAAGCGGCAGCATGAGGCGCCTGCAAAAACGGGCGACCTTCCGGGCATAAAAAAGGAAGGAAAGGCGTTTCCGCCTCCCCTCCTGCTTCCGTAGATAGACCGCTTTGGCAGTCGAAGCACCTATACCGTAATCTCTTACTCCTTCCCTGTCAATTCGCTGCCGTTCTGCTGCGCGTTACCCTACAGACCGCCCGCCTCTGCCCTATCAACAGCCGCTCGTCCGCCGCGCTCGGCAAAGCCGGTATTGCATTTGTCTTCTATAAATATATGCGTTACCCGTTCCCCCTGCGATAGTCCCAGTCGGCTTGCCTATATGCTGCCATTTTATGTCGAGTTTCCTCAAGAAACTCGAACGATACCCGTGCTACGCACGGGTATCGCCGTTGCCTTGCGCCCGCAAAAACGCTACAATGCGGCATTTATAACCGGAGGCACAGACTATGGCAGACATTTCAGCATTGCAGCGCGCGCGGTATGCGTACAAACCGAAACTCCCCGCGGCGCTGCGGGACGAGCCGGCGAATATCGCCGTTGAATTCGGCGGGGCAACGAAGGCGGAGCGCGACGAAGCGGAACTGCAAAAGCTCTTCGCCAAAACCTACGGCAAACCCGCCGCCGTCTTCAAAAAGGGCAGCAACCCCGGCGCGGGCACAAAGCTCGCCGTCGGCGTGGTGCTTTCGGGCGGACAGGCGCCGGGCGGGCACAACGTGGTCGCGGGGCTGTTCGACGGGCTGAAGAAGGGCAACAAGGATTCGCGGCTTTTCGGCTTTCTGAACGGTCCGGCGGGTTTGGTCAACGCAGACTATACGGAACTCACGGGCGGCGTCATCGACGCATACCGCAATACCGGCGGCTTCGACATAATCGGGTCGGGGCGCACGAAGATTGAGACGAAGGAGCAGATAGCCGCCAGCGTCGCTACGGCGGAAAAGCTCGGTCTCGACGCGGTGGTCATCGTCGGCGGCGACGATTCCAACACGAACGCGGCGCTCCTCGCCGAGCATTTCGCGGGCGCGGGCATACAGACGCGCGTCGTCGGCGTGCCGAAGACGATAGACGGCGACCTGAAGAGCGAGCAGATAGAAATCAGCTTCGGCTTCGACACGGCGACGAAGACCTACGCGGAACTTATCGGCAACCTTGAGCGCGACACGAACAGCTCGAAGAAGTACTGGCATTTCGTCAAGCTTATGGGGCGTTCGGCGAGCCATATCGCGCTCGAATGCGCCTTGCAGACGCACCCGCACGTCTGCCTGATTTCCGAAGAGGTGGAAGCCAAGCAGATGACACTGGCGCACATCGTCTCGGATATCGCCACGGTCGTCGCGCGGCGCGCCGAGCGGGGCGAAAACTTCGGCGTGGCGCTGATACCGGAGGGGCTGGTCGAGTTCGTCCCCGAAATCAAGCACCTCATTGCCGAGCTGAACGACGCAATGGCGAAGCATGCGGCGGCGTTCGACGCGCTTTCGGGCTTTGCGGCGAAGGATGCGTGGCTGGAGAAGAACCTATCCGCGCCGTCGCTTGCGACGTTTAAGTCGATTCCCGCCGCGATTGCGGCGCAGTTCCTCGCCGACCGCGACCCGCACGGCAACGTGCAGGTGTCCCGAATCGACACCGAAAAGCTGCTCGCGCTCGCGGTGGAGCAAAAGCTCGGCGAGATGAAACGGGCAGGTGCGTACAAAGGAAGCTTCAGCGCGTACACGCACTTCTTCGGCTACGAGGGGCGCTGCGCGTTCCCGTCGAACTTCGACGCGGACTACTGCTATTCGCTCGGCTTCACCGCGTTCATGCTGGTTGCGAGCGGGCTTACCGGCTACCTGTCGTCGGTGCGGAACCTCGCCGCCCCCGCTGACCAGTGGACGGCGGGGGGCATTCCGCTCACCGCGCTGATGAATATGGAAAAGCGGCACGGCGAGCAGAAGCCGGTGATTAAAAAGGCGCTCGTTGCGCTCGACGGCAAGCCGTTCAAGGCTTTTGCCGCCGCCCGCGGCGACTGGGCGCTCACCACGAGCTATGTGTTTCCCGGCCCGGTTCAGTACTTCGGTCCGAGCGAGGTGTGCGACCAGCCCACACTGACGTTGAAGCTGGAACGGGGCGCATAACCGCGCTTCCCTTCCGCCTCTATGCCTTGCTTCCACGCGCCGTACGCCTCCGTTCTGCGGCAAACTCTGACCGTGCGCGATGCGGGTAAGACTTGCGGCACAGAGGCTTCAGCCCCGCTTGTAATGGAGAGACTCTCCCTATTCCGGCAGGGAACGCTCCCCATCAGGTTCCCTGATACTGTGGTATCAGATACCCTGATACTATGCTGTCAGCCGCTCTGATACTGTTGCTTGCCGAACGCCGCAAGCGCGTTTGCCTTCTCTAGCCATATACGCTGGCATGAGCCGCCGCCTTCACCGGGCGTAATTGACCAGTACGCGCGCAATATGCTAGATTAAGTGCCACGTTTTGAAACGTAAGGACAGCTCTGTCCTTGCCCGAGAGAGGAGTTTGTGTAATGAAACGGACATACCAGCCGAGCAGGGTGAAACGCAACAGGAAATTCGGATTCCGCGCGCGAATGGCAACCCGCGGAGGCAGACTGATACTGAAGCGGCGCCGGGCAAAGGGGCGCCGCAAGCTTACTGTTTCGGACGAGAAAAAGCCGTACTAGTGTGCCGTCATGCAGCGCAGGCAGGTGTATGTAAAGACGGGACCCTTCACCTGCAGCGAGCGGATAGGGAGTTCCGACGCCATACAAACATTGTACAGGAAAGGCAGGCAGGTGCGGGTTGACGGAGCCAAACTGTTCAGCCTGCAAAATGGGCAGGAGATAAACAGGATTTGCTTTACACTTAAACGCAAATACGGGAATGCCGTGCAGCGGAACAAAGCCAAGCGGCTCGGACGAGAAGTCTACCGCCTGACGAGGGCGGAACTCAAGCGCGGATACGATTTGCTGCTGCTCGTCTATCCGGGGAACGATACGTTTCACGTCAGGCACGAACAGTTCCGTCTGCTGTGCAAAAAAGCCGGCTTGTTCAACGCATGAAATACAGCGCCCGTTTCTGCTGCCTGCTGATTCGGTTTTACCAGTCATACATTTCGCCCTTATTCCCGCAAAGCTGCCGGTTTTATCCGACGTGCTCCGCCTATACGCATGAGGCGGTGCAAAAATACGGCGCGGCGAGGGGGTGCTTCTTAGGGCTGCGGCGGATTATACGCTGCAACCCGTTTCGGCGCGGCGGGTATGACCCCCCCCCGTAAAGACACGGAGCGCTGGAAGCGCGGTTTTCTATACTGAGGAGTTCATTGTAATGCCAGAAAAAAACACGGTAATCGCTATTGCGCTTTCTGCGGCGGTGCTTATCGTTTTTATGATTATCCAAACAACCCTGTTTCCTCCTCAGACGAGGGAGAAAGCGGTGGGCGGCGAACAGGGCGCAGCAGTCGCGGAACCGATAGCGGCGCCTCGCAATGAGCCGAAAGTACCCTCGGTCATTCCGGCGGCTGAAACAGAAGCGATTGCAGAACAAACGTATACCATTACGACCAAAAAAGTTGCGGTAACGTTTACCAACCGCGGCGGGGACGTGGTGAGCTACAAACTGCTCGACCACAAAGACGGAGACGAAGGCATTGAAATGGCGGATAACGTGTCGGTTTCCAACCGCGCGTTTGCGCTTTCGTTCGGCAGAGCAGACGCTATCATCGACGAGCTTTTTTCAGCAAAGAAAAGCGGCAACGATTCAATTGTTTTTACCAAACGCTTTGCCGTAAGAAACGCGGACAACACCGAAACGCCCTTTTTGCTTGCGAAACAATACACGTTTATACCAGACGACTATGTATTCCGGCTGGATATCAGCATGACTAGCGTCGCAGACGAGATTTCGCTAGGGGATTCTGCCGCGTATACGCTAAGAACATCTCCGCAGATTGGACCGCATTACGACCCAAAAAACCGCTATGACATACGGACGTTTATGTCGTTCAACGGGCAAAAAAAGAAAAAAGACTTCGTGAGCGCAGGACAGGCAAAAGAATACGACAATGCAAGTCGGCTGAAGCGCCTGTTTTCTTTTGGCAAGCAGCTTGAATTAGACAATGCGTATACGTGGACGGGCATCGGCGGAAAATACTTTGCGCTGCTGGTTGTTCCAGCAAAAACGACGCAAACGCAGGGCGTTATCTATTCTGCCCAAATCGACGCAGGCGACTATCCGAACGCACAGCTTTTTATCCGCCGTGTACCAATGCGCACCAAAAACATTGCCGATAGTTATCACATTTATGTTGGTCCGCTCACCGAAAAGACGCTCAAAGTATACAACAACGCCGAAAGCAATGCGTGGAAGCTTTCCGAGCTCCGGCTGAACGAAAGCCTTTCGTCAAGCGGCGTACTGGCGTGGCTCGAAACGATTCTCAAATGGTGCATGGGAATCATCTATAAAGGTATACCGAACTGGGGCGCCAGCATTATCGTAATGACATTTCTTATTAAAGCAGCGCTCTATCCGCTCACGCGGAAAAGTTCTATGTCTGCGCTGAAGATGCAAGAAATCCAGCCGAAGATGCAGGAAATTCAAGCAAGATACAAAGATAACCCACAAAAGCTAAACATAGAACTATCGAAGTTTTATAAAGCGACTGGCTATAATCCGGTGTCCGGCTGTTTCCCGCTACTGATTCAATTCCCTATCATCATCGCTATGTATAACTTGTTCAATAACTATTTTGAATTTCGCGGCTCAATGTTTATTCCATGCTGGATACCGGATTTATCGATAGCCGATACGGTATATACGTTCAGTTTCTGGATACCCTTCGGCATAGGGAATCAGTTACATTTACTTCCGATTATTTATGTCGCGTCTCAATTGCTTACCGGGAAGCTGACGCAGACGACAGGAGGCGGCGAGAATGCGACGCAAAAGAATATGATGATGTACGGAATGCCGCTCATTTTTTTCTTTATCTTTTATAATGCACCGTCAGGCTTGCTGATTTACTGGACGACGAGCAATATTTTGCAGCTTGCCCAACAACTCATAATAAACAAGATGGTGAAAAAACAGCAGGAAGCACGGGTCAAAGCGAATACAATTCCCGTTGTTATACCGAGGAAGCGCAAGAAATAATGCAGTCATCTATATGGAGAGGATACGATGGTATATGAATACGAAGCGAAAACCGAAAGAGAAGCTATCGAAATGGCTGTGAAAAAATTAGGGCTTGAACGAGAGAGTTTTGACGTTGAAATCATTGAAACGCAAAAAAATACTTTGTTCAAAAAAGGGTATGTCAAAATTCGGGTGCATACCTTAAACGCCGTGAAATTTCAACGCGAAGAGAATGATAATGCGGAAAACAGAAGCCCTCCCCCCATTTTGAAGCGGCGCGTTGCTGAGCCGTTGTCGAAGGATGTCTTTGAAAAAAAACTATTAGAATTCATCTCGTTAGTTGTTCAGAAAATAAGTTGCAAATGCACCGTTGACATTATGTTCCGCGAGGGGGGAAAACTCGGCATTCGGCTGACTTCTCCGCATTCGTCGATTTTAATCGGACACAAAGGAAAAAATCTTGACGCATTGCAGCTTTTAACAAATGCATATGCCGAAAATCTTGGGCGGAGAGACGTCCGAATAATTCTTGATACAGAGAATTATCGCATTCGCTGCGAGGAATCTTTAGTTCGTCTTGCGTATATTACCGCCGACGCAGTGCGCATTAGCCATAGTTCTGTTTTGCTTGAGCCGATGAATCCGTCCGAGCGAAGACTCATCCACGCGATGCTGAATGACGTTGCCGACATTGAAACAAAAAGCGAAGGCGAAGGATTGTACAGACAGGTACGGGTTATTTTTAAGGCATAGGATAAATGTGCCGTAAAACTATTACTGTTTCTGCGTTTTTGCCGTAGTGTCTTTGTGTATAGTGAATGACATAAGCGCTACATTTCGACTGGAAACGATATTAAATGCCGAAATACTGTCGGTATTGCAGAAAAAACGGTATATAAATAGTATTGTTATCAGAGATAACAATTTGCAGTTATCATTGTGCCCCAAAACAGTGCTCGGCAATAAAGCTGGCGCATTGTGGCGACAAGATTACTTGCCGACATACAGCGGCGAATCATTGTATTTAATCAAAAACCCGACTGAACGGAACGATATCAGCAAGGCAGCGGAAGCAGTTGAAGCACTCTCGACTATGGAAGGTATCACGTATTATTCGAATAGGCGAAAACAAATTGAAGTGTTGTATCCACGCTGTTGCCTGATTGATAATCCTGTAAATCGGAACCGAATTCCCGATAAGATCGGTACCATTCCCGAAGATGAAACATTTTACCTTTTTTAAACAGATAATTCACTCGGCGATTGCGTATACTCCGTCAATTTCTGGCAGACGGACACGGAAGAGCTCGTTACTCTGACTAATCTTGACACGATGAAACTGCTTGTTTTTTACCGTAGCCTCCCCAAAAACTATGATGATTACGTTTGTCGTAAACGATACCGATGTAAATCTTTTACTGTACACGCTGGTACGGGCGAATATTCCGGCAAATGCATTTATAGAAAACACCATGACTAATTGGTACAGTGGTTTTCGCATAATTATTTGAAATAAGAGAGGCAGATATGCAGGCTAAAAAAGCTATTGCGGTTATACTGTGCTACATAGCGGTGTCGATAACAGGGTGCAGAGCGGTAGATAAAAAAATCTTTGACGGCAAAGAAGGTATTTTCGCAGTGCTGGAAACGGCAAAAGGCGATATTGTATTGGAGTTGTTCTATGACAGGACGCCGCTTACGGTAACGAATTTCGTTGGTTTGGCGGAAGGAACGCTTGATATCACAAAGAAAAAGCCATTTTACAACGGGTTGAAATTTCACCGCGTTATTGCAGATTTTATGATTCAAGGCGGCGACCCTCTGGGCAACGGAACGGGTGGTCCAGGGTACCAGTTCCTTGACGAGATTGCGCCGGAATTAAAACATGATAAGCAGGGCGTGTTGTCTATGGCAAATTCTGGACCCGGCACAAACGGCAGTCAGTTTTTTATCACACACGTGCCGACACCGTGGCTTGACGGCAAACACACCATTTTCGGTCAAGTGCTTACGGGGCAGGACGTGGTAAATCGCATTGCGCAAGGCGACATTATCAAAAAACTTACTATCATTCGACAGGGTGCGCTTGCCAAGCAATTTTCCGCAACGCAAGAAGACTTTGATTTGCTGAAAGCCGCGCTAGACGAAAAAACCGCTGAACTGCAAGGGCAAAAGCGCGGTTCAGCTTCGGCAGCACGGAGTTTTTTTGTCCGATGCGAAGAAGAACCTTCCACTGGTATTTTATATGCAGTAACCAAAATCGGCTCCGGCAATAAAGCTGGCAAAGGCAAACAGGTAAGCACGCATTATAAAGGCTACTTACTCGACGGGAGCATATTCGACTCTTCGTATGACCGAGACGAACCGATTTCGTTTGAAACAGGCGCAAGACAGATGATCCCGGGTTTTGACAAAATGGTACAAGATATGAAACAGGGCGAAAAACGGACAATCGTATTGCCGCCGGAACAAGCCTTCGATGCAAACGGAAGTGACGGAGTTATTCCGCCGAACGCATATATTGTGTTTGATGTTGAATTGGTTAAAGTGGAATAAACACCGACTGATTACCGGATTTACCGAGACCGTTTTGACAGCTGGTGCTATAATGAAAAATAAACGAAATAACGAACTTGCCGTCTGCGGCTTCGCAGCGGTAAAAGCGCTTGAACAAAAACCGGGAAAGATTTCGCGGCTGTATTTTACGGCGGATAAGGCATACTCGTTCGGCACGCTGTGCCGACTCCTTGCCGCAAAACGGATTCCGTACAATCAAGCGGCACCTGAAGAGCTTGAAAAACTATGCGGGAGCGTGCATCATCAAGGCGCGGTGGCAATGATTCGGACGCCGGAACTTCCGTCTGTGTACGAGCGGGATATTGAAGCGTGGCGAGCAAGCAACGAAACCGTTTTGTTGCTCGACCGAATCGGGAACGCGAACAATTTTGGCGCTATCGTTCGTAGCGCCGCGTTCTTCGGTGCGACGAACCTCGTCATTTCGGGAGACGAAAATCAAAGCTATATCACCACGAGTGCATACCGAACGGCGCAGGGCGCAATGGAAAAAGTAACGGTGTTTTCCGTGCCGAGCACCGCTGCTTTTTTAAAAAAGGTGGGCGGCATTTTCCCCCGAATCGGTACAGATCCCCGTGGCAGTCAGCTAGTGCACGCGCCGGACATTTTTCCCGCTACGGGGTGTATACTGGTGTTAGGAAACGAAGAGACCGGTATATCCCGTGCCGTCCGCGAAAACTGCGATATGCTTGTTTCCGTCCCTTCCCCGCTTAAGACACCGCTGGTCGGTAGCCTGAACGTCGCACAGGCGGCGTCAATTTTGCTTTATGAAGCCGCAAAGAGGAGAAATCATGTTTGAACAGGTTACACACCCATTCCTGCCCGTGTATGACGACGAATGTACGGCGCTGATTTTGGGGACGATACCGTCTCCGGTGTCGCGGGAAAATGCTTTTTATTACTCGCACCCGCGGAATCGGTTTTGGCAGGTGTTGTCCGCCGTATTCGACGTATCGCTGCCGTATCTGCTTGAAGACAAGAAAAAGCTCGTGTTGGACCACCATATTGCGTTGTGGGACGTGCTCGCCTCGTGCGAAATCGACGGGGCTGACGATGAATCTATCAGAAACCCAATTGCGAACGATTTTTCGGGACTGCTGAGCGAAGCAAAAATCGAAAATATCTTCACCACGGGCGAAAAAGCCCACAAGCTATACGGCAAATTGTGCAGAAAGCAGACGGGAATAGACGCGATACCCTTGCCGTCAACGAGTCCCGCAAATCAGCGTATTTCGCTGAATGAACTGATTAACGCATACATGATATTGCGGACGGGTACACAGATTACATAATGCAAGTCCCTTCCAAAACCAAGACTTTCTGAAAGGGACTTGCATTAATGTCAAACATAAATTGCGGATATCAGAAACGCACGGCATTCATGAGCTAAATTCTTGCCGTGCCCGCTTCCTCCTGAACCGATATCGATGGGCGACGCACAGGATTCAGCAGCGCAATTGTCTTTTAATCAATAAAATCAACCCGACCCGGTTCAAGAGAGTGCGCTTCTTTTGTGCCTGCAGGCACGCCCAGCGCGATAGCTACGGCATAGGTGTAGCTATCGGGAAACTTGAGCAGCTTGTTCAGGCGATTGCCGTTCGGTCCGGCAAAAGCTGCTTCGGGCATGCCTAAAATGACGCTCCCCAGCCCGGTGGAATGCGCAGCAAGGGCAATAGTCTGGACGGCGATGCCGCAGTCTGTCCGCCCCCAGCGACTGCCTGTCTCGCAGCTTAAAAAAATCGCCGCTGGAGCGCCGTAAAAGATATCTCCGACGTCCTTGTTCAGGTTTTTCGCGGCTTCAGCGTTAATTTCCGCAAAGATTGCGGGGTTCTGCACCACTGAGAAATGCCACGGTTGGGCGTTTCGCGCACTGGGCGATTCCCGCGCCGCTTTGAGCAGGACGTCGAATTGTTCTTTGGTTACCGGCTGTTTTCGATACGCGCGAATACTACGGCGTTCGGAAATAGCATTCAATACTGGATTGTTCATCTTTGCCTCTATTCAGTTCAGAAAGATTTTCTTAATAATACTTCTTTTTTCTCTGTTTTGCTACCCCTCTTGCGGATATTTCGCTATAAATATGAAGGCAGTTTTTCAATTTGTAGCATAAGGATTTTGACGCAAGCGTCATCCCTAATGGCGTTATACGCAAAACCGCAAAGGCACACTCCCCGCCCCCTGCAGTTTTATTCGCGGTGCCACCGGCTACTTCAATAATAGGTTCTAAAGCGGTTTACTCTACGTCAGCGCGGGGCGAACTTGTTTTTCAGCGCGTCCGCGATAAGCGGGGGAACCATAGCGGAAACGTCGCCGCCGAAAGAAGCGATTTCTTTAATCGCGCTCGACTTCAGCACGAAAAAACGCTGGTCGGTGGGAATAAAGAAAGTCTCAACCCGCGAATCCAAAGCGCGGTTCGTCAGGGAAATATCGAACTCGTGCGCGAAGTCTTCGATATTGCGGATTCCGCGGAGCAGAATGCGGATAGAGTGCTCCCGCGCGTATTCGACGATAAGGCGGTCGTGCAGGGCGACCGTTACGTTTTTCCACGGTGCAACCAATTCGGCAAGCATTGAGCGCCGCTCGTCGGGTGAAAAAAGCGTCTGCTTGTTTTTGTTGACCGCGATGACTACGTGCAATTCGGCAAAAAACGGGTGCGAGCGCTCGATAAGGTTGAGGTGCCCGAATGTCGGCGGGTCAAACGACCCCGGAAAAATCGCCTTTACTGCCACGCGCTACGCCTCCTTTTTTTATGCCGCCGGAATCTTTGGTCTGCGTCGTTGCATCGACGAGGCTCACGTCGGCATGATTCTTCGCATCGTTTTTCGCGCCAGCGGAGCTTTCAGTTTGGCTTATCTTGCCGCCTTCTGTGCCAGAAAAACTTTCGGTCTGGATTGTACCAGCGGGCTCCTTGGTTTGAGTTGTGCTGTCGGCAGAGTTCTCGGCGGGTTTGTTCTCCTCGCCGCTTGGTTTGCCGCCGGAGCCTTCGATTTGGTTCACCTTGCGGCGTTCTTTTTCCCTGCGCTTATGTCGGCGGAGGCGTGCGGCTAATTGTCCCCGCTCGCTGTAATGGTAATGCCGCGCCCAGATGATGCCTCCGAGCAGGGCGACATACAGGAGCCTGCCAATCCAGCGGTCCCGCTCGGTTTTGAATATCCACGGCTCGCGGGCGGGAGGAGGGATCTGTTCCGCGTCGAGCGCGTCAAAATATTTTTTCCGCTCGGCTTTTGCCCGCGCGACGACTTCGTCTGTCGTTAGCCATTCAACGGGCTTGGGCGGGTTTGCCGCGACGAAGTCTTTGTCGAGGATTGTCCGCGTCCCGGTCATGTTCATTGGATAGCCCGTGTGCAGTTCTTCCGGTTTCCGCCAGCGGGCATAGAGCGAGACGCTCTTCGTTATGACAATCCAGTCGTCGGCGCGGTAGGTGTCGCCGCTGCCGTCCGGCTTGGTGTTCCAGCCTCGCCACACGTAGCCCGTCCGGCTCGCATACCCGCCCGAATCGGAGCGCACCTTGACCGCGTCCCCCGCCTTATAGATTTTATCGTCGACGGGGACGCTGCCCCTGTCCGCGCCGTTTCCGTAATACCTCACCGTCAGCCCTTCGGTCGGGGGCGAATCGTCGACCCAATGCGCATACAGCACGGTATCTCCCGTCACGCGGACGGCTTCCCCCTCGCAATAGATTCGCTCCGGCTCCTCCGACACCCTGCTCCAGCCGCCGAAGGCATACCCTTTCCGCGTCAAGTCGCCGGGGTTGCCGGGGATTCCCGCGTTCGTCCCGGCGTAATAAGGGTGCTTTTCGACGGGAACGGTGCCGCCCGTCGCCCCGTTCGGGCGGTAAGTTACCGTGTACAAAGGCGCGTCGGGCGCGACCCAGTGGGGGTACAGGCGCGTGTCCTTCCGCATGGGGAACGTGTCGCCCGCCGCCACGAAGCGGAATACGCCGTTGATTCTGCCGTGCCAGCCGCCGAAGGCGAAGCCCTCTTTTTGCAAGCCGGTTGCGTTTCCGAGCACCGCGGCGCTGTCCCCTTCGGCATATTCGGTGCTGTCGACTGGCGCGGTGCCGCGGGCGAGTCCTTCCAAATCGTATATGACCCGGAAAAA